>CALDSM010000349.1 GCA_937923585.1 uncultured bacterium | reverse complement strand
AAGGCCGCGCAGTCGAGCGTGTTGGGGAACGCGGTGCGCACGGCCTCACAGGCCGCCTTCACCGCGCCGGCCTTGTTGCCCGCACCCGCCTTGGCGTAGAACGTGTCGAAGAACGCCGCGGACACGGCCGGGTCAACCGGCCAGAGCGTCGTGACCAGCGTGCCGCAGCCGCCGACGCGCAGCGTTTCGGTCAGGGCGGACAGCATCTCGCCGCGCCATTCCATGTCCGGCGCGGACGGCGCCCAGTCGAGGGAAAACACCGCCGCGGGCACCGGACTGCCCAGCAGCCGCGCCATCGGCAGTTCGCCTGCGCCGTTCTCGCCCGCCAAAACCAGGGCGCACAGCATCGTGTCCGACGGCCGCGCGTCTATCAGGCAGGCCGCATGCACGGCGTCGGTCGGCTGCGCGTCGGCAACCAGCGCGTCCGGCGTCGCCTCGGCCCCGATCTTGCGCTCGACCGGCGGCGTTCCTTCGGCCGGCGCGGCGAAAGCGCCTGCCCGGTCCTCGCGGGACAGCACGGCCCGCAGCCGCGCGGGGTTCACCGCGGGCGCGGCCAGCAGATGCGCAAACTGTGCGGCGCTGTCGGCGCTGCTGAGCGTCACCGCCCAGGGCGCACCGTCGTTTTGCAGCGCACCAAAGGGGATGTGGTCCGTGGCGGGGTCGGTGCAGACAACCACCTGCGCCGTTCCGGTCCATTCCGGGACGAAGGGTTTGATGAGTTTCTCGCCCAGTTCCGACAGCACCGGGCCGGAGGCGGCTGGGTCGGCGGGGACAATCCTGGCGGACGCGGCGCGCAGGGCGCTGTCCGACGTGTCAATTAAACGCGCCGTCGAGGCGGAACGCAGCACGGCCACGCCCACTCCGCCGCGTTTGTCAAACAGGTAGTCGAGCACGACGGTGCCCTCGGGGACGGCCGCGCGCAGCGTGTCGGGCCCGGCTTCCGGTATGCCCTCATACCTGAGCGTGTCCGGTGCGGCAACGTCAATCTCCCGGTCAAGCCAGGCCAGCCGCGCGCGGTCGGACGCGATGCGGCCCTCGATGCGCGCCGTTTCCACCGTGTCGTTTGCGTTCTTGGCCGTGTCCCGGCGCACTTCGAGCCATGCGATGCGCCGACGGGTCGTGTCACGCTCGCTGGCCGCATCCGTGCGGGCGGCATCGTCCTTGACCTTGCTGCCCAACAAGTTGCGCAGACGCGCCGACTTGTACGCGTCAATGGCAGACAGCGCCGCGTCGCCTTCGTTCAGTGTGGCGTGGGCGCGGGCCTTGGCCACCGACAGGCCGCGCAGCATCCGGTCGCCCGAACCCCGGTTGAACGCGTCGGCATCAACGAACTCACGCGCCTGCACCGCCTTCTTGTCGGCCTTCTCCATCACCTTCAGCGCCTCGGCGGGATGGTCCTGCTTCTGGTAGGCCCACGCCAGCGCGAGATACAGCTCCAAGCTGCGCTGGTAGTCGCTCAGATAGTTCGACTGCTCGAAATAGGGAAGGCACAGTTCCAGCACCACGCGGGCGCCGCCGAAATCACCCTCGGCCAGACGGCATGCAGCCTCCCCCGCCACGGCCTCGGCGACGGAGAACTCATTAACGGGCCCCTTCCAGGGTACCTCCTTGTCATTTGCCGCGCGCGTTTCCACCGTCAGCGGATCGCTCAGGGGCCGGGCCAGCGCGAGACAGTCGAGCAGGCGGCCCTGCGCATAGCGGGTATACACCGTGTCGGACGTTTCCTTCGCCAGCGCGAGCGTGGCAGTCCACTCCGAGATGGCCTTCTCCAGCAGGGGAGCGTTCTTTTCGGGCGCGCGCTCGTACAGCATGCGCCAGGCAATGGCAAGGTTCTGATGGTTGCGCATCGCGTCTGATTTGAGGGCGGCGCGGTTTGCGTAGTCCAGCGCGGCGTTGAAATAGTCCACCGCCACGTCGGGCTCCTCTATGTAATCGAACTGCGTCCCGATCTCCTGGTTAATCCACGTCAGCCGCGCCAACCCTTCCTTGTTGTCGTCGGTGACCGGCGGCGCAACGTCCAGCGCATTGGCATACTCCGCTATCTGCCGCCGCACGCGGTGGTTCTTCCGGTGCCGCTCGGCAAAGTCAATGTGCTGGGCAAAATTCGTCCACGAGGCATTGCGGTCGGCCAGCGCCGCCGTGTAGTCCACGTACTCCTGGAGGCTCTTGGCGGTGTCTGCCGGCGCGACATCGCGCGACTTGGCCATGCTCTCAACCGCCTCCTTGTACAGGCCCAGTAGCCGCTGCGTGTCCGAAAGCCACCACCAGTAATAGTAATCGTCCGGTTTGGCCGCCGTGGCCTCCTTCAGCACCGCAAGCGCCTTCTCGTACCCGCCCGTCTCCTTCAGCGCGAAGCCGAGACGCCCGGTCACCTCCACGTCCTTGGGGTCCAGCGCATGCGCCGCGGTGAGGAATTCCACCGCCTTGGGCAGTTCCCCCTTCTCATAGGCTTCCATGCCCAGTTTCTTCGGCTCCGCGTCAATCAGCGGCCCGTTTGGCATCAGGGGGGTGAATGCCTGCTCCTGCACGGCCACCGGACCGGCCAGGCTGCCCTGGGCCGCGCCGCCCGGTGTCGCGGCAAACGCAACGGCGGCAGCCGCAACCGGCAGACAGAACAGGCACAAACACCGCGCCGCGGCGGTGGATGGGAAGATCGGGGGAGAGATCATGAAAGACTCCTGAGTTTGGTATTTCAGGCAGTATGCACTATAAACGGCAGGCATTCAACCCGGCCCGGAAGAGTGGAATGGAGCGGATCAGGAGGCCGGTGCAACCTCCATTTTGCCCAGGTAATACCTGCGGTGTCCGTCGCCGTCGGGTAGCGGCAGGGCGATCACGGGCGTGCCGTCGCGGCGGCCCACGGACACGAACAGATCGAAGGTGCCGGCGGGCATGTTGGGCGCGAAACCGTGGGTCGAGCGCGTCTCCAGTTCCGGCGCCGCGCCCTGCGCCGCCACGGCCAGATTTCGGACATCGAAGCCCTCATTGACGAACACGGCAACGATACCGCCTTTGGCGTCCTTCAGGGTGAAGGCCACCCATCCGCCGGGATAGCACGGCGCCACGCCGGCATTGGCCCAGCGTGAAACGAATTCGGGGCGCTCCCCAAGCGTGGTCTTTGCTGGCCAGGACGCTTCGCGAAGCTGGATGCGGTAGCCCAGGCGCAGGTTCACCCGGTCAATCAGCGCGCGCTCCTTCTCCAGGAATTCCCGGGGAAACCAGTGAATGCACATGTAACTGGCGTGGTAGTCCTCAATGGCCCGCAGGAACAGGTCCCGGTTCCATGCGCCGCGCGCGATGGAGCCCTGATAGTGCTCGTGCTCCAGAATCACCGGCAGTTTGGGCCAGACCGGCTGCGCCAGGGCGGCGTTGAAATAGGAGTTGGGCGGCGGCTGCACCAGGATGCTGTTGTCCCGCAGCGTCAATCCTTTGGAAAGCGCATAATCTATGCACTCCCCGCCCTGGAACCCATAATCATCGTTCGCCGCGAGCAGCGTTTTCGTGAAATGCTTTGCGTAAAGGTCAATGTGCCTCTTCACCGTGTCCGCCGAATAGGCGATCTTGGTGCTGGCAAACGTGTGCCCCTCGCCCCAGACACCAAAAGAGCCCACGTCCACAAACGCCACATTCGGGTTGCCGTCATAGCGCGCCGCCGCAGCCGCGATGAAATGATCCAGCTTGTCCAGAAACACCGGGTCATTGTAGTCCGGCTCCCAGAAGGGGCCGTTCTCATCCACGCCTTTTCCGACGGTGAAGTTGAAACCCTTGGCACCCGCATCGGCCACCCATTTGGGCGTGGCCCAGCGCATCCAGGATTCACTGCACGAGAAGCAAAACGCCACCCGAAGCCCCCGGTCAATCCAGCGCTGCGCCGGGGCGTCCACCACGGACCAGTCGAACACACCCTCCTGCGGCTCGATATATCCCCAGGGCAGGCGCAGATAGATGGTGGAGAGTCCCGGAAAGTCCTCCAGCGTGTCCGACGGTTCCAGCTTTGACCCGTAGTTCGACAACACGTTGGAGTAGAAATTGAGCTTCCAGCCCATCTGCGGGTTCACCAGTGCCTGCCCCGTGTCAGCCGGACGCACGGCGGTTCGTTCTGCGGCAAAGGCCCCGGCGGCCAGCAACAGCGCGGCGGCCGCCGCAATCATCCTCTTGCGTATCATCACATGCTCCTGTTCAGTCCTCAGAATGCGCCCTGGACAAGTGTAGTCGAGAAGCGTGCAAAAGTCACGCTTTGCCTCTTGCAGCGACGGGTGCCGCCGGGTTCATTGGGCCTTGGGGACGGCCGGTCGCCGGTCAATGATGAAACGAAATCCGCTTGAGACCGGTCTTTTGAACCGGAAGCCGTCATGGGCTACACTGTCCCGGTTTTCCGGCCCCGCCCGGAATCCGGCACAAAACCAACATTTTCAGGAGACTAACGACCATGGCTGAGAAGATGGATGCGGCAAAGGGCGGCCTGAGCCGCCGGGACTTCATTGCGGCGGCGGCCGGCGTGACGGCGGTGGCGGGTGCGGCCAAGCGCGCCGAGGCCGGCGTGTACAAGTCAATCCTCCCCTCGACGGTGCTGGGCGCGAATGAGATCATCCGCACCGGCCACATCGGCCTGGGCGGCATGGGCACGGCCGACCTCAAATTCGCCGTGATGAACGGCAGTTTCCAGCCGATCATGCTGTGCGACCTGCGCATCCCCCATGTGGAGAAGCGCGTCAAGCCAATGTTCCGCGAAAGAACCGCCGACGCGGTCATCGTGGACGATTTCCGCAAGGTCATCGAGAACAAGGACGTGGACGCGGTGGTTGTGGCCACGCCGGACCATTGGCACTGCCTGCCCGTGCTGTACGCGGCCGAGGCCAAGAAGGCCATTTACTGCGAGAAGCCGCTGAGCACCACCATCGCCGAGGCGCACGCCATGCTCAAGGCGGTCAAGGACAACGGCGTGGTTTTCCAGGGCGGCAACATGCAGCGCAGCGGCCAGCATTTCCGCAAGGCCGTGGAGATGATCCAGAACGGGCACATCGGCAAGGTGGCCCGCATCGAGACCTTCTCGCTCGACAACGCGCCCATCACCGGCATCACCATGGGCGAGACCGACGCGTCGAAGTACGCCGACAAGGGCCTCAACTGGGAGATGCACCAGGGCTGGGTCGAGCACAAGCCCTTCAACGTGAACCGCTGGGTCTACAACTTCCGCTGGTACCTGGACTACTCGGGCGGCAAGATCACCGACTGGGGCGCGCACCTGATGGATATCGCCCTGATGGCCATGGGCGACACGCTCCAACCCAAGTCGGTCTCCACCGTTGGCGGCAAGTACCTCATGCAGGACAGCCGCACCACGCCCGACACGCTCGAGGTCCTTTACCGCTTCGACGATTTCATCCTCTCCTTCACCAACCGTGTGTGGAACCCGCTCACCTTTGACGGGCAGCAGCCGGACCACGGCATCGTCTTCTACGGCGAGCGCGGCATTCTTCGCGTCAGCCGTCTCGGCCTTGATGTCTACGCCTCGCCGCAAAACCAGAGCGCCGACAAGAAGACGGTCACCGAGCGCATCGAGCCCGAGACCCCGGACCAGGAGGCCGCGCTCAACGTGCCGCACTGGGCGAACTTCGTGGACGCCATCAAGACCGGCGCCAAGCTCGACTCGCCGATTGACGTGCTGTTCAACACCACCCGCGTGTGCCACATCGGCACCTGCGCCTACGTGGCGGGCGCGAGTTTCGCCTCCGGCGCGAAATTTGACGGTGTCAGCATGCCCGACGAGGCGCCCACGCACGGCCAGGCCACCCTGGACTGGGACGCCGAGACCCAGAAGTTCACCGGCGGCCATGCCGAAGCAGTGAAATTGGCCAACGCATGGGCCTACCGCGAATACCAGAACGGTTGGAGCCTCAACGCCCCGCACCACGCATAAGTCGTCCCGCATAGTCAGAAACCATCCGTCCGATCCGGCATTCCGGATCGGACGGATTTCTTTGGAATCCAGTCCTGCTGCCTGGCACGGCCTCTTTGTCCGCCCGCACCGGGCCACCGCAGGCTTACATTGGACCGTTGTGGGCTTACATTGGACCGTTGTGGGCTTACAATGAATCATTGCAGGCGTGTCTCCGGGATATGCCGGCCGCAAACGGAACGATGTAAACCATTGAAAATAAAGTGCTTATCGGGGGCACCGGCGTCCCCGCCGGAAGTGTTTGCGCGGAAGACAGCCGGCAGGGATGCCGGTGCTCCCAGTAGGACTCCCAGTGGTGCTCCCGGTCAGTTGCCCTTCTCGATCAATTCGCGGGCGGCGCGGAGCTGTTCCGGGTTGCCGATGAGCATGACGCCGTCGCCGGAGCAGAGGGCCTCGTCCGGTCCGGGATTGACGATGTGCGCGCCGTGGCGCTCGATGCCGATGACACTGGCACCGGTGCGGGCGCGCAGGTTCAGTTCGCCGATACGCCTTCCCTCGGTGGGCGAGCCGCCGGGAACACCCACCATGGACAGACCGGCTTTGTTCAGGATCGGGGGCAGGGCCTGCGGCACCGCGTTCGGTGTAAGGCCCGGGTCGGTGGATTCGAGCGGCTTGGAGAACATCTCCCGCAGCATGACCTGGCCGCGGGCGTAGAGCCGTATGAACGAGGCGCGGAGTCCGACGCCGACGAGGATGGCCACGCCGCCGAGGAACGAAAGCATGGGCAGGGGGGGCAGAATGAGCGCACTTACCATGAGCAGCCAGGCGCACACGACCAGCGTGCCCAGAATGAGGAAGGTGTTGGCCACAATGGCGCGGTAGGGCACGGCGGCGTTCCTGGCCATGGCCGAGGGAATGGCCATTTCGGAGAGGATCATGCCCACGGCCTGTATCTTGCGGAACATGGCGATGAGCAGCAGCAACGACACCAGCAGCGCGCCGAACCAGCATATGGTGCCGATGCCGCCGGTCCATTCGGGAAGGACGCGCCACCATCCGGTGCGCTCTTCGAGATGCCGCGCAAAGGCCGCGGCGCCGATGAACAGCCCGGAGCCGATAATGAGGTTCAGCAGAATCTGGAACAGCGACCGGCGCAGCACGAGGCGCACCGGGCCGGCCACGCGGCCGCCCTTCTGCAGCGTCGAGACCCATTCGCCGTAGGCCATCATGGTCGCCGCCAGCGGGGGGGGGTCTTTCTTTCCAGGAAGTCGGCGATGCGGTCGGCGTTGACCATCAGCGGCGGCATCAAAAAGATGGTCAGGGCCGAGACTGAAACCGCGATGGGGTAGAGGTCCGCGTTGACCACGCCGAGGGAAAGCCCGAGCGACGCGATGATGAAGGAGAACTCGCCTATCTGCGCCATGCCCGTGCCCACCTGCAGGGCGGTCCGGGGTGACGAGCCCGTAAGCTGCGCGCCCAGCGTGCAGGTCACCGTCTTTCCCAGAATGACCCCGGCGGCGATGACCAGTATGGGCACAATGTGCTCGAAGATCTGGGCGGGGTCAATCATCATGCCGACGGTGACGAAGAAGATGGCGCTGAACAGGTCGCGCACCGGCTCGGTCAGCGGCACAATCCGCCGCCGGTCGGGTGCCTCGGCGACGACGGCGCCGGCGATGAACGCGCCCAGCGCGACGCTGAAACCGGTCTCCATGGCCAGCAGCGAGGCGGTGAAACAAACGGCCAGCACGGTTACGAGCAGCATTTCGTTGTTCTTAAACCGGCCCACATAGCGGAGCAGCGGCGGAATGGCCAGCAGCCCCACAATCAGCGTGATCACCAGGAACATGCCCAGCCGGCCGAGGGTTTCGGCCACGGACATGACGTCCACCGACTGCGTCATGGCCATGCTGGACAGAAGGCCGAGCATGGCCACGGCGAAAATGTCCTCAAACACAAGAATGCCGAACATCATGTCCGCAAAAGGCTCGCGGTGGCGGCCCATGCCGCTGAGCACCTTGACGATGACCATGCTGGACGATATGGACATCATGGCGCCGAGAAACACGCTGTCCATCGCGTCCCAGCCGAAAAGGCGGCCGATGTTGTAGCCCAGCCAAACCATGAGCGAGATTTCCATGGCCGCGGCCAGGCCCGCGCTGATCCCCACGCGCGCGAGGCGGCGCAGGTTGAACTCCAGCCCGAGGCTGAACAGCAGGAACACCACGCCCAGATCGGCCAGCGTGCGGATGGACTCCTCGTCCGAAAGGATGGGCGTCTCGAACGCGTGCGGGCCAATCATCACCCCCGCGATGATGTAGCCCAGCAGCACCGGCTGGCGGAGCCGGTGGAAGATGACCGTCACCGCGCCCGCGGTCACCATGATCACGGCGAGGCTGTTGAGCAGCGGAAAAGTCATCGCCGCCGCCGGCCTGCCGCGCCGGTTCTTTCCGGCGGTCCCATGGAAGTGCCCCCCGCGGTCATGTCCTTCCCCCAAAGTAATACTTCACATCGCGCCAGTTCCGGAGGAACTCGCCGATTAGCGCACCGGGACTGAGCCGCAGGCTCAGCTCCGTGTTGGTCGTGTCCCAGCACGCGCTGCTGCAGCACCGGACACGCCTGCGCTGTTCGTGAAACTCGCGGCTGCGCCAGATCTCGTCGAGCGGCCGCTGGCGCACCGACAGGACTCCGCCCATGTCGGCGCAGGGCGTCACGAAACCCGTCGGACCCACGGCAACGGAGGCCCAGCCCGCACAGCAGCGGAACGCGCGTGGGGTGCTGTACAGGTCCGCTATGCCGTTCAGAAATTCCGCCGAGGTGGTGAGCAGGCCGCTGTCGGCGCAGGCGGAGCCCAGCAGTTTCACCTGGGCGTCCAGCGCGTTCAAATCGTCCGGGGCAAACAGCAGGTCTGCAAACTCCCCGGCATGCCTGAGCCGGTGCAGCAGGTTGGTGTGAATGGGTGCGAACTTGATCTGGCGCACGTCCAGCGATTTGGCGAGTTCCACCATCCCGCCCAGGTTCATGTAGTTCTGGCGCGTGATGAGGCAGTTGATGCCGACGCGGACCTCCGGGGCAAATTCACGGAGCAGCCGGACGGCATTGACGGACGGCTCAAAGGTGCCCTTTCCGCGCAGGCGTTCGTGCAGTTCGGCGGTGGGGCCGTCCAGTGAAATGGACACGGCCGAAACCCCCGAATCGCGCAGTTCGAGCGCCTTCCCTGCGGTCATCAGCGTGCCGTTGGTGCACATGTGCACCGCCATGTCCCGCGCACGCGCACGACGGATGATATCGCACAGGTCGGCGCGCAGTATGGGCTCACCCCCGCTGATGGAGACCAGCATGGCACCGAGACGGTCTGCCGCGTCAATCACGGCGAACCATTCCTCCGTGGACAGTTCTTTTTCCCCGGCCCGGTCGCGCTCAAGCTCGCAGACCCCGCACATTTTGCACCGCAGGTTGCACTTGTCCGTGATAAACATAAGCACAACAGGCAGATAACGCGGAGCAAGGCCCAGACGCCGGGTCGCCACCACGTGGGCCACCCGCCATCCGTTCCGGACCATCATCTTGAGTTGCAAGGCCACTGTATTCTTCCTGGTGTCCGCCTGACATGAACAGACATGCGCGGACGTTTCTGTCAATCCCGGCCCGCAACAAGTGTGGCACGCCCACCCCCGGCCGCGCAACCGGGCGGAGATTCTTGTCCGTTGGGCATTTGGCAAGACGACCACCATGGAAACATGCCCACAGACTTGATTGCAGAAAGGAGGGCGGCAAAACAACAATATTGCGCAAAATACAAGAAAAGAAATAGTTGACGAGACATCCAGTATAACGTATCATTCTCACCGGCGGCGGTTGTTCAACCAATAGCAATCACCGCGTGGGTGAGGCGCCCACCGGATGTGCGCCTTTAAAACCGGGCACAGGCTCTCAAACCATTCACTCAATCAGGAGATTAGGCGATGATCAAAAAGCTGCAAACTGGCAAGCATGCATCAACCAAACGCGCACTCATGGCAATGGCGGCAGTCCTCTGTGCGGGATTGGCCCTCGCGCCCGCCGCGCAGGCCCATCCCTATCTTTACTTCGGACCTGTGGATGATGCGGGAAACACACTGGAGAACACCCCCCCGGAGGGGTTTACACCATGGGCAAACCTGTATGAGGTTGCCGACAATTTTGACGCTTACCTGGGCGCCATGATGACGCCCAAGGTTGATCCGCACGCGGGCTGCGATCTGTGGGTTTCGGACACGTGCGCCGACGGTGCCAACGTTCCCATCTGGACCACCGTCAAGGGCCAGCAGGGCCCGAGCTGGATTGGCACGAACAACGGCACAGACGGCGCGCCGAACTGGAACTACACGGGTGCCGGCTCAAATGACGATGTACGGCTCCAGATGCTTGACAAGCTGCTGGATCCGGCCTTTACCTGCTACAACGGCGTTGCGCAGGACAGGATTGACGCGGTTCGCAGCGCCTTTGCGGCCAATGTGACCAAGACACTCGACAACGAAATCACGCTGTACAACGTCCGCCTGCGGGCAACGGCGACGATCATAGGGGTTACCGCCACCGCTGACAGCACACAGACGATCACCACCGGCGGCCAGACGGCCCCAATTCCCTTCAAAATATTCGGCTCCACGGCGTACACGGTCACGCCCCAGGATATTCCAAACCTGTGGAAGACCCGCAAGTCGCTGCTGCGCAGCGCCAACGAATATATCCGAGACGCGGGGGTCAACATGGCGGCTGCCTACATGACCATGGGCGACCCGCAGGTGACAAACTACGAGTACGCGCTGATGGGCACCATGGGCGTGACGGCGATTAACCAGATGCTTCCGTCGCTGCTGGCCGGTCTCGGCAAGTCGGACGGAGACAAACTGACCGCCCCCGACCTCGGCACCGCGATCAAGCTGGCCCTGGGCGTTGCCATGAGCAAGGTGACCCTGGATTCGCAGGCCAAGGCCGCCGTAGCCTGCGGCCCCTGGGGCACGATAAACGATCTGGACATCAGCATTACGGTCACCGTGGACATCCTCGGCGATGTCCCGATCCGCATCACGACATCGGGTCAGAACCTGTGCGACTCGATCACTAACTTCGCGAATAAATTCTCCCTGGCGAACGGATACACCAGCGCCGCCCAATACCTCGCCACCGACGGGCTGGGCGACCTTAACGGCGACGGCACCACAAACCTGGCGTCCTACACCGCGGCGGGCGGCAATCTTGCCGGGTACCTGGCGAATGAGGGCATTGCGTGCGCGGCAACCGTGCCCGTGCCCGATCTGGCGGGTCTCACAGCCGATGCGGCGAACACCGCGCTGGCACAGGCCGGTCTTGTCGCCGGGACTGCGTCACAGGAATGCAGCGACAGCGTGGCGGCGGGAAAAGTGATTCGCCAAGACCCCGCTGCTGCAACGCTGGTGGCTCCGGCAAGCGCCGTGTCCTATGCGGTGTCCAGCGGACCCTGCACCCCGATCACGGGCTCGGTGTTGATCAACGGCAACCGTTCCGCCACGAACAACCGCAACGTCACCCTGGCATTGACCTGGGGCGGCGGAGCGGGGATCGGCGTGGTCCGGATGCGCTTCAGCGACAACGGCGCCAACTGGACCGCGTGGGCGCCGCTCGCGGCAACACTTCCGTACACCCTGCCGGAAGGGCCGGACGGCCACAGGACGGTGCGTGTCCAGTTCCTTGACAAGCTGAACAACAAGTCCGCCGTCTTCATTGACTACATCCGGCTCGACACGGCTCCGCCCACCGGCACCATCATCATCAACCAGGGCGCGCTGAGCACGAAGACGCGCGAGGTCACGCTCAATCTGACCTGGGCGGACACAGGGGCACTCGTGTCCCGCATGCGCTTCAGCGACGACGGCGCCCACTGGACCATCTGGGAGCCGCCAACGGCCACGCGCGCCTACACGCTGCCTGAGGGGCTTGGATACCACACCGTGCGCGTGCAGTACCGCGACGGCGCGGACAATGTCTCCATTGCATACAACGACTACATCAAGCTGATTCCATAGGGACCGCGTGCCCCGCCGCGGCTGGGCGCATCGGCGCGAACCGCACAACTGAGCAGTGACGCCGCGGCCACGGAATTCCGTGGCCGCGGTTCTTCTTGCCGGAAGCCGGGCGCGCATGACACGCCTGTACCGGTGCGGACCTCTGTCAAAAGAACACGTGGGCCGGCTGCCCGAATGCGCAATCCTCCGGTCACGTGAGTATGGGATACCGGCGTTCAATTTCAGTATAATTCGGACAATGGATTTCTCACAGGTTCAAATACCGTTGAGGCGAGGCCGGACACCTGCGGCTGTTCCTCACAGAACAGGAGTGAATCATGTTTAAGAAGCGTGTTGGAATGGCGGGCATGGGGTTCTTGGCGGCGGCACTGCTGCTTGCGTCCGCGGCGGGGGCAGCCGAGATTCGCACCTACACCGGACACACCGGCTCGGTGAACGCGGTTGCCTTCTCCCCGGACGGAACCAGGGTGCTCACCGGTTCCATATTTGATCCCGCCAAACTGTGGGTCACGGCGTCAGGCACGCTTATCCGGTCGTTCACTCCGGACTCGGGTGTGAACTCGGTGGCTTATTCGCCGGACGGATCCAGGGTGCTCACCGGTTCGGGCGGAAACACCGCAAGATTGTGGGATGCGGCAACGGGCGCGCTTATCCGCACCTTCTCCAACGGTACGGAACAAGTGTTCACCGTCGCGTTCTCGCCGGACGGAACCAAGGTGCTCGCCGGGGGCTTCGGGTTTAACACCGAGACAAGCACCTCCTACGGCGCGGTGAACCTGTGGGATGCGGGAACCGGCACGCTCATCCGCAGCTTCAACGGCCACACGCTGCTCGTGCTGTCCGTGGCCTTCTCTTCCGATGGAACCCGGGTGCTCAGCGGATCAGTGGACAAAACGGCAAAGCTGTGGAATGCCGAAACCGGCGCCCTCATTCGCACTTTCACGGGACACACGGCAAGCGTGGCCTCCGTGGCATTCTCCCCCGACGGCGCCAAAGTGCTCACCGGGGCGGGCGAACCCGACAACACGGCCCGGCTTTGGAACGCATCCACGGGGGATGTCGTCCGAACCCTCAACGCGGAGTCGGGCGTGCTCGGCGTGGCGTATTCACCCGACGGAACCAAGGTGCTCACCGGCTGCGTTGACAAGACCGCCAGGTTGTGGAATGCGGCAACCGGTGCGTTTGTCCGCAGCCTGACCGGGCACAATAACCTGGTGAACGCCGTGGCATTCTCCAGCGACGGAACCCTCGCGCTTACGGGATCGAGTGACACCACGGCAAAATTGTGGGCGATCAGCGTGCCCGTGCCGAATGTGGTCGGCGAGATGCAGGCGGTGGCGGCAGGCATTCTGGCGGCAGGCGGCCTGGCCACCGGAACGGTGACGCAGCAATGCAGCAACACCGTGGCCGCGGGGCTGGTCATCAGCCAGACGCCGCAGCCCGGCAACCAGGCGGACCCGGGAAGCCCCGTGGCCCTGGTGGTCTCCACCGGGCTGTGCAACGTGACCGTGCCCAACCTGGCGGGGCTTGACGAAGAGGCCGCGGAGGCTGCGATTGAGGCCGCAGATCTGACCGAGGGTTCCGTGCTCGAGCAGTGCAGCAACACCGTCGCAGCGGGCCTGGTCCTAAGCCAGCAGCCGGCCGCGGGACAGCAGGCGCCGTTTGGCAGCGCGGTGTCGTTTGCCGTGTCCACCGGCCTGTGCAACGTGTTTGTGCCCGGCCTGGTCGGCCTGACACAGGCTGCCGCGGGCGAGGCCCTCGCCGCTGTGGATCTTGCCCCGGGACAGGTGACCCAGCAGTGCAGCAACACCGTCGCGGCGGGCCTGGTCATCAGTCAGGATCCGGAACCGGGGGAGGAGACGCCGTTTGGCAGCACGGTGGCGCTGGTGGTCTCCACGGGCGTGTGCAATGTGGCCGTGCCCAATCTGGCAGGCCTTGCGCAGGCCGCGGCCGGCGAAGCGCTCGCCGGCGCCGGACTTGGCGTGGGCGCCGTGACGGAACAGTGCAGCAACACGGTGGCGGCGGGGCTGGTGGTCAGCCAGGAGCCGCCCGCGGACCAGCAGGCGCCGTTTGGCAGCACGGTGGCGCTGGTGGTCTCCACGGGCGTGTGCAATGTGGCCGTGCCCAATTTGGCAGGCCTTGCGCAGGCTGCGGCGGGCGCCGCGCTCACAGGCGCCGGCCTGGTTTCCGGCACCGTGTCCGAGCAGTGCAGCAACAGCATCGCGGCGGGGCTGGTTATCAGCCAGGTGCCGGCGGCGGACCAGCAGGTGCCGTTTGGCAGCGCCGTGGCAATGACGGTTTCCAGCGGCCCGTGCCTCATTCCGGTGCCCGATGTGGTGGGCCTCACGCAGGCCGCGGCGGGAACCGCGCTCCTCGGCGCGGACCTTACGCCCGGCACGGCCACCCAGCAGTGCAGCAACACCGTCGCGGCGGGGCTGGTTATCAGCCAGCAGCCGGCCGCGGGGCAGCAGGCACCGTTTGGCAGCGTCGTGACGCTGGTGGTGTCCACGGGTGCGTGCAATGTGGCCGTGCCCAACGTTGCGGGTCTCACGCAGGCCGCGGCGGGCGCCGCGCTCACCGGCGCGAGTCTGGCGGCCGGAACGGTTACCCAGCAGTGCAGCAACACCGTCGCGGCTGGATTGGTCATCAGCCAGCAGCCGGCCGCGGGCCAGCAGGTGCAGCCGGGCAGCGTCGTGGCAATGACTGTGTCTACAGGCCCATGCGCCTCCGAGGGTGAGGGTGAACCCGAAACACCGACGGAAGAGGATTTGCGCGGTCAGCTCACGGCCGCTTTCAATGCGATAGACACCAACGGTGACGGCCAAGTCAGTTATGCCGAGGCGGCAGCGGTGCTGCCGGGCCTGCCGCAGGCGGTGTTCAACCTGGTGGACACGAACGGGGACGGCCAAATCAGCCTCGCCGAAGCGGGGCTGGATGAAGGCGGCTGCAAGGGATGCAACGGCGGCAAGAGCGCTTTAGGCCTCGGCAATCTGTTTCTGGGCGGGCTGAGCCTGATGACCCTGCTCGCGTTCAAGAGATAGGCACCGCAACCACCCGTCCCAAGACAGTCGTAATCAAGCCGGGCCGCTTTGCGGCCCGGCTTTTCTATTCGGTGTTACAGTTGCACCGCACAGAGCAACTCAATCACTGTTGGTATCGAATATGGCTGCCACCGCCTCCAGCGTCGGGGGTATGCGCACCGGTTCGGGAACGTTCTTGCGGTAGTAGTCCATTTCTTTCATGCCGGTGCCGGTCACGACACAGCACACACGGGTGTTTTCGTCCGCCCCAGGCAGGTGGGCGAGCGCGGCGATGACGCCCGCGCAGGTGAGTTCGCACAGCAGGCCCTCGTCGCGGGCCAGGATGTGCGCGCCCTCCTCAATGGCGGGATCATCCACGGCGATGGCCGCACCGTGGGTGGTGCGCACCGCGGGCAGCACGGTGTGGCCGTCGAAAATGATGTCGTCGGCGATGCCGCCAGCGATAGTTTTCGGGTTGGGCCAGGGATGCTGGAGCGTTTCGAGAAAGGGTGTGCCCTCTTCGACTGCCTTCACAAACGGCGCGCAGCCAGCGGCCTGCATGCCAGCCAGCCGCGGCGGCTTCTCAATCAGGCCGAGGCGCACGAGGTCGAGGAAGCCGCGCCAGATACCGCCCAGCAGCCCGCCGCCGCCCACCGGCGCGACGATCCACTCGGGCAGGTCGCAGTCGTACTGCTGCCAGAGTTCGTAGGCGATGGTCTTGGCCCCCTCCACGTTCCAGGGCTCGTACATGCCCGCCGTGGACAGGTGCGCCCAGCCCCACTTCTCGCAGGCTTCCAGGCACAGGCGGAACGCCTCGCTGGGCGCGGGCGTGTCCACGCGCAGCACGGTCGCGCCGTGCGCGGCCGCCTGCGCGATTTTTCCCGCGCCCGCCTGGCCGTGCATGAACAGCACCGCCCGCAGCCCCGCGCGCGCGGCATAGGCGGCGGTGGCCACACCCACATTGCCGGAGGACACGACGGCAACCGTGTTGCGCCCGGTTTCGACGGCATGGCTGATGCCCACCGACACCTGCCGGTCCTTGAAGGAACCGGTGGGGTTGGCCATTTCGTTCTTGACGCGCACCTCGCCCAGTCCGTACCGCTGCGCCAAACGCGGCGCGGCCACCAGCGGTGTCGCGCCCTCGCCCAGCGTCACCACATGGTCGCTCCGCTCAACGGGCAGCAGCCGGAAGTAATCCCACATGGACCGGGGCGACTGGCGCATCTCGATTTCGGTGAAGGGGGCCCGCGAACGCAGGCTCATCGGTTCTCCGCAGGCCGGACAGACAAGGGGACTGTTGAGCGGCTCCACATGGCCGCAGCCGTTGCACAGAAAGTCAAAGTCGGATTCGAGTCGCATGGGATACACCTCGACCGCCGCGGCGGCTGTTCTGCGTTTGGTTCTATTTTTTCGCGTTCATGAGATTCGCCAGCGCGTTCAGAAAGGCCGTGTTGTGCGGCAGCCAGCACTCGTTGGATTCAAAAGCCGGGATGTCGGCGCCGTTGGTGTCCACGAACGGCCGATCGTCGCCCGCGGCCCGCCAGGTCACGCCGTTCACCACGCTGCCGGGTACGGCGCCCCGCTTGACACCGCCAAAGACGATGCGGTTGTGGTAGCTCGGCAGGAACGCGCTGCCGACACCCTCCATCAGGCTCAGGTTGAAGGGGTTCATGCCCAGGGTCCAGTTGAACTGGTCGTACACAAACCGTCTGAAACGCGGGTCTGGCGCGTACTGGTCGGCCAGCGCCATGAGCGCGGCCGCTTCGAGAAGGTAACTGCTGGTACCGATGTGCCAGCCACCCTTGTCGTCAGGCGCGTTGAAGAAATCGGGTTTCTCCTTCGTGCCGAAGGTGCATACGCCGAAGGGGTTGTCCGCCTGTTTCAGCAGTGCCTCCGCCTTTGCGGTCAGCATGCCCCTCAGCACTTCGGTGTGGTCCTCCTTGAAGGTCTCGTCGTAACGGCGCGCCGCGTCCACCAGCGCAAGGGTCGGGCCTTGATCCGGCCTGGGCGCAAGCGCCGCGAACAGCTCCTTCGCGATCCCGGCGAATTTGCCGTCGTTCGTGGCGCGAAACAGGTCGGTGGCGGCGGTCAACTGCGCCAGGCCGCGGTGGCCCTGCGCAAGGGCATAGTCAAGACTGCGCGCGGCGGGTTCGGCCCATTCCGCGGTTTCGGCCCGGCCCTGGTCATGCAGCAGCGCGGCGATGCGCGCCAGCGCGGCCTGATGGTCGTCGGGATTGTCGCCGCGCACACAGGAGGCCGGGCGCTCATCACCGGTGCCGGGAAGGTTGTCCGTCTCCAGTTCGGGCGGCCCCCAGAAACCGTAGCCGCTGGTGATGGAGCCAAACGCGGACCCGTCTTCGGTGATCATGCGCCGCACATGTGCGCCGCCCCAAAGGATCTCCTCAAGGAAACCCTCCTCGCCTTCCGGCTTCAACTTGTCGAATGCCGCCGTCTGGGCGGTGTAGGCGCGCGCCAGCCCAATCACATAGGGCGCGTTCTGGTACTTGTTGTAGTCGCCCGCGTCATGCCAGCCGCCCGGCACGGCGCGCGCGCCTTTGCCGTCGGGACCGGCCGCGTCATCCAGGTGGCAGGCGCCGTGGAATCCGGGGATTTCCATGCCGCAGCGCTGGTACCAGAAGAATCGGTACGCGGGCCGGGCGGCGGCGCTCCACAGTTGGTTCTCGGCAACCTCAAAGGGCCAGGATTCGGCAATGACACCGTCCAGTGCCGCGCGAATGCGGTAACGACCGGGGGTGTCGAATGCGGTCAAATCGCCGTTGTAGTATTCATATCCCCAGTCCTGCCCATACTTGCCCTTGATGCGTCCGGCATGCGCCAGTTTGCCTTCCAGCACCGCCGAACCGTCCTCGCACAGCAGCATGAAGGCGGCATCTTCCGCTTTGACATTGGACTGCACGACAAAATGCTTCGGCGCGCCGACATCGTAGCCCGCCTGGTTAACGAGCACGGTGGTGGACGCAGGTTCCAGCAGTTTGCCGGTAATGCCAACAGCGTCCCATCGGGAGCCGGGGCCGTCTGAGCGCAACACCATTACCGCTTTACGCGCGCCGCGCGGCGGTACGGTGTCCGCCAGATACCAGGAGTGCCAGCCTCCCCCCACACTCTGGCATTCCAGAGGGGTGGAGCCGATGATGCCCGTATCACCCAGCCACCGGATTTCCGCTCCAACCGCATATTTGCCGCCCTCGGCACAGGCGGAAACAGTGCGCAGTCCGGCGGGGAGGGGCACATAGTCCGAGACCATTTCGCAGGCCCCCTGCACCAGGAGGCACTTGCCATTCCCGTCCAGGTTGTCGGCAATACCCCATTCCACATCGGGCGTGGCGCATCTCCATCCGCGCGGACGGCTTAGGATGCGGTCGCGGAGGGGGTTGTCGGGGTCAAACTGCTCCAGTCCGCTGCGCACTTTGCCGCCCTCGAAACCGCCGTACTCGAAGAGCGGCTGTGAAATCTCCACCTTCAGCCGCGCCGGGCCGCGCCTGCCGAAGGACGCACCGCTCTGGGCGCTGTCGAAACGGCGCGACGGCCAGGGAACGGACGCGGCGTCGTAGCGCCCGCCGGTCCGGAGGCAGCGCAGCACATGGTCGCATCCGCACACAAGGATGTCCGTCTTTCCGTCCAGGTCAACATCGTCTATGGTCGCGGGGTGGACCAACCGCAGCCCCGTCTCAACGCGCCACTTCTCATGGCCGCTGCCGTCCAGGCAGTAGAGGTTGTGATCGCCGCTGGCGGCGAGCACCTCCACGCTTCCATCGCCGTCCACATCGCCCAGCGAAACGGCCGCATGCACGGGCTTGACGGTGGTGAACATCCAGCGCATGACGCCGTCCGCACCGAGGGCATACACATGCCCCTTGTTGTCTGAGGCCACCAGTTCCTCTGCGCCGTCGCTGTCAATATCACCCAGCGCCAGCGCCGACCCGTTGTAGGCATCGGCGCCGCCGGCCAGCGGTGTCTTCCAGGTAACCGCGCCCGTGCGCGCATCGAGGCGCCACAAATAATCGTCGTCGCAGGACATTGTGTAGAGTTCGGGCACACCGTCAATGTCGGCGTCGCCGACGATGGTCGTTGCCTTGAAATCATCGCCCATCACCTTTTCCCAGCGGAGCACGCCGTCCCCGTTGAGGCAGCACAGGCCCCACGGGGTTGTGAAGAAGACCTCACTCTTTCCGTCGCCGTCAACATCGCACGCGGCGGGCACGGAAGATGTTTTGATTTTTGGGCCGTCCACCGCGCCGGTGTAGCGCCAGCGCTCCCTGCCCTGCGCATCGAAGGCGGCCACGCCGTCTTTCAGCGTCGCATGCACATATTCCTGCACTCCGTCGCCGTCCATGTCCGCCCACAAGCCGCCGCCCCACTCCACCGCCCCCGCCTGCACCTGCCAGCGCAGCGTGCCGGTCGCGGCGTCAATGGCGGCAAGCGAACCGTCCGCATTGCCCACGGCCAGCAACCGCGTGCCGTCAGGCAGCGGCGCGCTGAGTGCCGCGGCGGAAATGAGCCTTTTCTTCCACCCCCCATCACACTCCCAGAGCGGCTGTCCCGCCGCCGAAATGCAGCGCAGCCGCCGCGCCTCGCTATCGCCCACAATGGTCTCTTTACCCGGCGAGGAGTGCACCTCCGCCGTCAGCGGAGAGGCATACAGGTTGGACTTCGCCTCGAAGCCCCAGGCCTGTGCCGGAGCCTGCGCGTGCACTTGTGCGCACAGCGCCGGCCACAACAATGCAGCGACCAGCCAATTCCGCCTGATACATGCCATGACAGGGTTTCTCCCGTGCAATCCGCAACGCCGCAACACACCGGCCCTCCAGTACGGCCCTGGCCGGCAATGATAGCACTTCGCCGGTTTGAACGCATGCCGTGGGGACATCATGAACCGTCTCGACGGGACTGTCGCCCCGCTTCCAGGAGGAGAAAAGAAACCGCGTCAGGAGGGCTTCACGTCACCGCGCCCGGGACCTCCGTCGTGGCTTCCGCGGTGGCGTGGATGGTCCGGCAGCGGGGGCACATGATCTTGTCCCTGTTGAACTCCGGCGGGAGCTTGAGACGGGCGCCGCAACTGCATGCGATGAAGCGGAACCCGTTGAGTTGCCGCACCCAGTCGCCCGTCTGGCGCATGCGCGCGGCCTGGCTGGCGGATTCCTCTCCGGCACGGGGCACCGCCATCTGCACAGGCAACGCGCCCACGGCCGGCGCGAACTCGGAAGCACTCCCTGCGGCGGCGGCCATAAGCGGCGCTGCCGCCGCATGCGGGGCAATGATTTCCCCCGCCGCCGTCTGGGCCAGGGCCGATGCGGGCATGGCCGCGCGGCCCGCGCCGCCAACCTTCTCCCAGGCCTGGGCATAGTTGGCGTAGGAGGCGCCGCCCGCCATGCCGCGCAGGATGCGGATGCGCTCCTCCGTGGGCGGATGGGTGCTGCTCCAGGACGTCAGCGACCGGGCGCCCGCCAGCGGATTGACGATGTACATGGGCGCGATCACCTTGTTCGCCGCGGCGGGCAACTGCGCGTCGCCCGAAATGACTTCCA
The DNA here is from genome assembly GCA_937923585.1 of uncultured bacterium. Taxonomy (GTDB): domain Bacteria; phylum Hydrogenedentota; class Hydrogenedentia; order Hydrogenedentales; family CAITNO01; genus CAITNO01. The sequence goes on along the minus strand of CALDSM010000349.1, from coordinate 3,902 downwards.
GCGCCGAGGCGAGCCCTTCGGGGTACCGTGTGTACACCGCTGATCCCGCATCGGCCAGGTACTCGCGCCGCCGCGAGCAGGCATAGTAGATAAGTTGTGCGACGATGGGGGCAACGACGGCCAGCACAAGCGCAAGAACCATGAGCAGCGCCTGGGCCCCACCCCCCTCGCGGGAACGCGATGAACGGTAACGGGTACCGCTGCCCCCGTAGTACATGACCCGGAAGAACCCCTCCGAGATCAGCACGATCGTGCCCGCCATGATGCCCATCATGGTCATGAACAGCACGTCGCGGTTGACGATGTGGCTGATCTCGTGCGCTATCACGCCCTGCAACTGGTCGCGGTTGAGCCTGCCCATCAGCCCCGCCGTCACCGCCACGGAAGCGTTCTTCGGATCGCGTCCTGCCGCGAAGGCGTTCAGGCCCATGTCCTCAATAAGGTGGATTTTGGGCGGTTTGGGCATCCCGGCGGCAATGCTCATCTCCTCGACGACGTTGAAAAGCTGCGGCGCGTCCTGCTTCTCCAATTCCCGCGCGCCGCTGGCGGCCATGAGGATGCGGTCGCCTTGGAAATAGGCGGCCGTTGCCTGGACCGACCAAATCAGGAAGGCGACGCCCACACCGACCAGGCCGCCGAGGGGAAGCATCACCTCATAGCGACGGCCGTTGACCGTGGCCAGGAAGCCCGAGGATGGAAACACGGCCATGCCGATGGTGAAACCCAGCGCCAGCAGCAGCGCGAGCATCACGAACACCAGCACCATGGACCGGCGTTTGTTGGCGCGAATCAGTTCAAACATGGCCGGCTCAGGAGAAGCTCACCTTGGGCACCTCGCGCTGTGCCGCGTCCTCGATCTCGAAGAACTCCGACTTGGTGAAACTGAACATGCCCGCCACGACGTTGCCCGGGAACATTTCAACCTTGTTGTTGAACTGCATGGCCGCGTCGTTGTACGCCTGCCGCGCGAAGCCGATCCGGTTTTCCGTGGAGGCCAGTTCCTCCTGCAATGCGAGGAAGTTCTGGTTCGCCTTGAGGTCGGGATACTGTTCCGCCGTGGCAAAGAAGCCCGAAAGTGCCCGGGTAAGCCCGGATTCCGCCTGGGCCTGCTTGGCCACGCCCGCCGCGCTCTGTGCCAGATTGCGCGCCTGCGTGACCGCCTCCAGTGTCCCCCGCTCGTGCGTCATGTAGCCTTTGGCCGTCTCAATCAGGTTGGGAATCAGGTCGTGCCGGCGCTTGAGCTGCACGTCAATCTGGGACCATGCATTCTTCACCGCATTGCGCAGGCGCACCAGCCCGTTGTACACACCCACAACCCACAACATAACCAGTAGTGCGACTGCTCCGACAACAATCAGTGCCAGCATGTTTGTCATCCCTCCGAAGTTGGTGATTGTGCCCGTTCGCCTTCCGCCGCCGCGCCAAACAGGTCGCACAGCCATGCGAACACAGGGTCATCCGACGCCACGCCCCTCTGGCGCAGCACGGTCAACAGTTCTCCCTCGTCAAACCACAGGCCGTGCCCAAACCGGCACGCATCAAGCACCACGGGCAGCGCGCCGCCGGTCACGTTCTTCCGCATGCGCCGACGGCAGATGGGGCAGCGGCGCGGCTGCTCGCCGTGGACAGGGGAACGGTCGCCCGCTTCGAGGAACGCGTGCGCCTTTGCCGCATCCCCGAACAGCAGGCCGATTTCCGACGCATCGAGCCACAGGCCGCGGCATGCCGGACAGCAGTCCAGTTCCACGCCGTTGTGCTCGACCACGATCATCGCCTCTTTGCATGCCGGACAGTCCATGCCGCGATTATACTACCCGGGTCATTCTGCAAGAAAGACACGGACTGCACCGTAATGGCGATAGTGGATCGCATGCGGACGAGCACCCGCAAACATCGGGATAGGGGAAACAGGGGACAGCACAACGAAAACTCTGCAATGTGCCAAATCGGGAAAAAGAGGCCATTTTGCCGCCGCAACTCCATGCCGTGCTTTGACTTGCGCAATATGGGCGTGCTACGATTACGATCCTTTTGTGTGACTCCGCGCCGGTCTTCGGCACGGAATCGGGTAGGGCTGAAATCGCGATTTCGCACGGAACTTGCCTATCATGTTTATCGGAAGCCAGACCACCAGCACCCTCTTGGACGTTTTCCGCACCGGCCTCTCGGAGGTCATCCGCTCCACGGGTCTTCCCGCCGAGGTCAAGTTCAACTGTGATTACGCCTCGATTATCGCCAAGGGCGCGGACATGTCGAACCGAATAGACATGATGCGTATCATCTTCACCGCCAAGGGCGCCGTGCCGCAGGAGGAACTGGATGCGGCCCTTGCCTCGACCCGCATCAACGGCCGCATCAAGATCGAAGAGGGGCTGGTAAAGATCACTGTGCCCCCCTTTGAATGGCGCCAGCTTCCCGCGCTCCTTCCCATAGACGCGCTTGTCGAGCACTATGCCAAGCATTCGCTGCGCTCCCAAACCTGGGAGCTGGAAGTGGAGTCCTACACCGACTCGGACTTCAACATCAACGTGCTCATTGAGGAGATGAAGTCCCGCAAGGCCTCCGACCTTCATCTGCGCGCGGGCAACAAGCCCTTCATCCGGGTGGACAACGACCTCACGCCCCTTGAGCACTGCTCCGCCCTCACCGCCGAGGACATGCACAAGCTGGTGCTGCAGCTTGGCGGCCCCAATGAAATACGCCTGCTGGAAACGGAGCGCGAGTCCAGTTTCCAGTACCACGCCGTCGGCGTCGGCTACCTGCGCTGCAGCGGCTACATCAAACAGGGCGCCATGGGCCTCGCCATCCGCCTCATCCCCGAATCGCCGCTGCCGTTCCCGGCGCTCAACATTCCAGACGTGGTGGCCTCGGTCTGCTTCAAGCACCGCGGCCTCTTCCTCGTCTGCGGCGTCACCGGTTCAGGCAAGTCCACCACGCTCGCCGCCATGATTGACTACATCAACGAGCGCCGGCGGTGCCACATCATCACGGTCGAGGACCCCATCGAGTACGTGTACACGGACAAGAGCAGCATCATCTCGCAGCGCCAGGTCGGGCGCGACACGCACTCCTTCGCCAACGCCCTGCGCGGCGCGCTGCGCGAGGACCCCGACGTGATTCTCGTGGGTGAAATGCGCGACATCGAAACCATTCGCGCCGGTCTGAGCGCCGCTGAAACGGGCCATCTCGTGTTCAGCACGCTGCACACCACGACAGCCGTGGACACGGTCAACCGCATGATCAGCTACTTCCCGCAGAACGAGCGCGACCTGATCCGCCAGGAAATCGCCTACACGCTCCAGGGCGTGGTCTGCCAGCGCCTGCTCAAGCGGATCGGCGGCGGCCGCATCCCCGCCGTGGAGATTCTGCTCGGCGGCAAGCCCATCGTGCGCGACGCCATCCTGGACGGCGACCTCGGCAAGCTGTACGGCATCATCGAAGTGGACAGCGACATGCGCAGCTTCGACCAGTACGCCGTGGAACTCTTTCAGAAGGGGCTCGTCTCCCGCGAGGAGGCCATTTCCGCGTGCGCCAACGAGGAGGGCTTTGCCCGCGTCATTTCGGGCATCAAGTCCTCCGAAGGCCGCAAGCTGCTCAAGTAGCCGGAACCGGATCCCGAGCCGGCTACCAGTAGGTGTAGAAGTACAGCTCGGTCACCCAGCACTGGAAGGCCAGGAATCCCAGCATCCCCCACAACGGCTCCGCCGACCGCGCCTTTCCGCACATCCCCTCCACCGCCAGCGCCGCCGGACCCGCCAGGAACGGAAACAGATACAGCGCCGAACGTTCCCCCTCGCCCCGCGCCAGATACAGGAAGTTCAGCGCCACCGCCGCAAGCGCAAACGCCGCAAGCGTCGAACGCAGTCCCAGTCCAAAGACGGTCTCATCCCCGGCGTGCGTGT
>CALDSM010000348.1 GCA_937923585.1 uncultured bacterium | reverse complement strand
ATTCCACCAGCCTGCCGCCATACAGCCACGAGGCGACCCTCGCGGCAAGTTCAGGATGACGCTCGACCGCGCCGGGTATGTCTTCCGGCACCGCCACGCGTTCCGGGCCAAGCACGAGGGGCAGGGACGGGTTCAGGGTGTGCAGCAGCGCGAACAAGGCCATCTCGGGGTCCTTTACCCGCCTGCGCATGGCCTCGATGCGCTTTGCGAGCAGACGCGCCCCTCCTGACTCATCACCCATGGCCGCCACCCATGCCTCAATGCAGCCGCTCAGGAGGGCTTTCTCAATGTCGGCGCGGCAGGGGATCATCGTCCGGTCGAGCAAGGCCGCCAATTCCTCGACGCCTGTGATTTGGAGGTCGCCGATTTCCAGGGGCTGTGTTGGATCCAGCACATAGCGCAGTTTGAACACGCCCAGTTCAATATTGTCGGAAAACTCCTCCTCAAGGTCGGCCACGCGCTTTCCAAGCGCCGTGTCGAAAAACATGAGCCACTGCGAAACGAATCCGCGCAACAGATCGCGGCCGGCGTCAAAATCCCTGAGCCGCCGCGCCATTTCGCGCGGATTGGTGATTTCCGGCAGGCTGCGGTAGGGCACCTTCTTCCCGACCGGCGCCTCGTCACGGTCAGGCATGCCATCATCGGTGAAGATCGGCTCGCCGCGCAGCCATGCGGACAATTGCCGGTGGCCCCAGCGTCGTTCGGGCTCCACCCGCAGCAACCCCTTCATCAGCACGGCGAAGCGGGGTGAAAGGCCCACATTGCGCGGCACGTTTCCGCGGAAATGGCAGCCCAGTATGGTGTTCTTGTCCATGCCGTCGAAGGGTGATTTGCCGGCCAGCAGGTGCAGCAGGGTGATGCCCAGTGCGTAGTAGTCCGTCTTCGGGCCGACCTCCTTGCCGTCAATCAGTTCGGGCGCGGCATAGTCTAGCGTGAAGAAGGCGGCCGTACCGGTGCGCCGGACACGTCCGGGAGCCTCCAGCATGGAACTGACGCCGAAATCGCCAATTACAAGATTGGTGCAGGCCTGGTCGCGAAAGAAAAGGTTGTTGGGCTTGATGTCCCGGTGTACGATGCCCGCGTCGTGCAGATAGCGCAGCCCGCGGGCAATTTCGCGCAGATGATTGCGCAGGTCGGACTCGGTGAAGGGCATGTGGTCGGCAAGGCTCCCTCCCGCGCAGAAGTCCATCACCTCATAGCAGCGGTCCGTCCAGGTCCCCACGTCGCGCAGCCCCACCACGTCGGGATGGCGCATGGCGAGCAGGCGGCGAAGAATCTCCTCCTTGGGCGCGATCTTGTCGTAGTAGACCTTTAGCGCCACGGACTCCCCGGTGACCTCGTCGGTGCAGCGGTAGACTTCCGCTTCACCGGTTGGGCGTCCGATGGGACCGGCTTCCATGCGGTAGCGTCCGTCAATGCGCTCGCCGACCGCCAGTTGGCCGGGCCTTCCGGCCGCGTTGGGAGCCGCCTCGGCGGGGTCAAAGCGTGCCGTGGCCCGCCCGCCGTCGAAGCGTTCGGTGGCCCGTATCGGTCCGGTATCCCCGGCGAAGCGCTCCGTCGCGCGGGGTTCGGACTTCTCTGGCGGCCTGGGGTCATCCATACTGTGTCGGAATCCCGTCTTCTCGTGCCTCGATTAGGATTACGGAAATGTTGTCAGGACCGCCCCGTCGCAGTGCCTCCGCAACGAG
>CALDSM010000347.1 GCA_937923585.1 uncultured bacterium | reverse complement strand
CCGGCGGAAGATTAAATATAAGGTCGCGCACGAACCTCTTGTCGCTGGGCATGTGGGTCGGCATGTAGAGCACCGATATGAACAGCACCTTCACGCCGACACCGCCTCTCCGCGCCTCGCGCTGCTGCTGTGGGGCGGCTCATGCATCATTTCATGACTCCCGCTGCGAAAGCGTTGACACCGTTCACGGCCGGACTTTCTTCGCTATCACCATTCGCGATTCCATCAGGAAGGGCATCAGGCTCGTGTAGGATTCGATTTCCAGTCCCGCCTCGGCGAACAGCCGGTACAGTTCCCGCTTGGAGTCCACGGGATACCAGGGGCCTTTCGGGGGCCGCAGCAGGAACTGCACCTTTTTTCGGGCGGTTATGGCGGGATCACGAACGTAGAACATGAGCGCCACCCTGTCCTTGGAAACCCGCGCCATCTCTTTCAGCGCCTTGATGCGCACCTCGGGCGGGGGATAGCCCCAAAACCGCACTGAAAAGACGCAGTCAAACTCGTTGTCCGCGAAAGGAAGGGCAACCGCGTCGCCCTGCTTGAGGGTCACCTTGCCGCTGGCCGAGTGGTGCCGTTCGCACACGTTCAGCATGTCCTGGGAGATGTCGCATCCGGTGACCGATGCAAACCGTTCCAGGAGGGGCGCCCAAAGCCGGCCCGTGCCGCAGGGAACGTCAAGGACGCGGTACTCCCGCGGCATGGAGGCCACTGCGCGCGCAAACGCGGCCAGTTCGATTCTGTGGAGGTATTTTCCCGTTCTGCGAGCGTCGTACAGTTCGGCCTCTTCCTGGTTCTGATAGCGGGTGCGGGCTGGAAAGTCTTCCATAACGCGGTGCCTCCTGTTGTGGCGCGTCCGTGCGCCGTTGCATGGGAACGTTTACCATGAGGTAATCACCGTCTTCCCACGCGCCGCCCAGCCGCCGCATTCGTTGTGCCGGCCCGGTTGAGCAGATAGCTGATTATCGCAAAATAGACGTAGATCATGTACAAGATCGGCGTCCGTGTGGCCATGAGAAACCCTTCTGTCACGGCGCCCAGCGCCATGGCGACGAATCCGGCCGCCACCAAGTCAACCAGCGCAACGTCCCCGCCAAGTTTTGAGCGTATTCTGTAAAGCCGGGCGACAGTGCCTGCAATCAGCATCATGGATATGATCAGGGGCATTGTGCCGATGAGGCCGAAACGGGACAGCGCTCCAAGATACGAACTCTCGCTCTCGGTCACGCTCTCGATGTCGCCAAACAGGGGGTTCTCAACGAACACCTCCCACATCATACTCCACGCCTCCTGGCGCGTGTTTTCCGTCGGATACTCGCCAAACCGATCCTCAATCATGCTGGAGGACTCTTCGGTCTGCAGCACACTCCAGCCGACCAGCATGATGATGCACAGCAGCGGAAGCAGCAAATAGGCTCTCCCGGTCTTCCGAAACATGACCCCCAGGCCCGCCACAATCATGATGAGTCCCGTGCGTGATCCGCACATAATCACCGACAGCGCAAGAATGCCGGAGAGCACCAGGCAGATGAGCTTCCAGTAATAACTGGGTGTCCGGAGGCAGAAGCAGATCATCGGGAACATGAAGACCACGCAGTAGGATGCGAAGAGCTGGGGATTGCCGGTAAGGCCGCAAAGGCGCGAACTTCGGAATATCGCCTCCGGATCACGGAAGAGTTGGTAGAAGACCAGTGCCAGCATCAGGATGACAGCCCAGGCAACCATCTTGAAAAGGGGATCTATGCTGTCCGCATCCCGGATGAACCTGGGGAGGCCCATTCCAAACACGGCAAACGTCAGCAGGAAAAGGCAGGGGCCGACAACCCCGCGCTGCATGTTTCCGGACGCAAGATACAGCGCCGAGAATCCCAGTTCGAACACAAGGTACCACACCGCTGCCGCAGAAACCACCCCTCGGGAATGGCGGCTGCGGCCGCCAGGCCAGGCCAGGGCGGCCAGCGACCCGAGCAACAGGGCCCCGAGCACTATGTTTCCCTGCGCGGTGAGTTCTTCCAGCAGGGGGTCCAGGCTCGGCCTGTTCGGGTCTACCGAGAATGACAGGGATGACACGCAGATGGTCATGCTCAGCAGAGCCCAGAAGATGCGGTGGCTCTTGACGGGGGGGGCAGAGGGGCCGGATCTGGTTGTCATGTCCGATGGCGGTGTCATCTTGTTTCCATCCGCGCGTGACGGCGGCGGTCCCTGTTGACGGCGGTGCCCGCCGTTTCCCGGCGCGTCATGAAGATTCTCACAAGGCTGCCGGCGCGCCGCCGCGCCGGCGAATGTAAAACAAATAATACAGGTATTGCCAGCCAATGTGAAGCATGTACGTGACCAGTGTGGCGCTCGCCAGACCCTGGGCGCCGTATCCGTGCTGTATGAGGAGCCCCGCAAGAAGAAGCAGGGAGACTGCCCACAGGCCGTTGAACATAAGCGCGGTCCACACCTTGCTCTTGCTCGTGAAAGCCTGCCGCAGGGTGTCGTTCACCGCCATCAGGGCCGACGTGAATGCCAGCGCCCTCAGAACCCCCACACCGTCCGCGAAACCCGGCCCATAGGCACGCATGATTTGGTGGCCCAGAAGGGCCACCGGCAGCGCCACCGCCAGCGCGGTGCCCCCGTTGAGGAGAATTCCTATCCCGATAATCTTCGCACTCTGCCTGGAACCGGGCTCCGCCGCGCTGCCGCTCGAAAGCAGCGGCAGGAAGACCTGGCTCAACAGTCCGGGAACGAAGAAGATGGCCATCTTCCATTGATTGGCCGCATTGTAGATGCCCATTTCCCCAAAACCGTCCGCCTGCCTGACTAGCATGGTGCCGCATATCCAGTTGGTCGGGCCTATCATCAGGCTGGAAAGCACCACCGGAAGACTGAACCGCCACAGAAGCTGCAGTTCCGACCGCCAGTGTTGAAAGGAGACCTTGACGGCGTGCCGTCGCGCCTCCTTCCGCAGCGCGCGGTTGTTCAGCGCCCAGTTGATGCAAAGGTTCAGCACCAGCGCCGTCACAGTCCCACGCAGGCCGCCAAAGTACGCCCCCGCAATGAGCAGCGGAAACGATGCCAGCCCCACCATGATGCTTACGCGTGCTATCGTGCGGAAGGCCTCAAAGACGAGCAGGGTGCCGGTCTGGCCACCGTACAGCGCGCTCAGAAACAGCAACGTGCATGCAATCCGGAGCATGTCTGAAAGCTCCGGCGCGGAAAAGGTGTGCTCCGCAAGCCAGGGGGCAAACACAAACAGCGTCACCGACATCACGCTGCCCGTGACCGCCGCCACAATGCCGGAAAGACCCACGATGCGCCCCGCCCTCTCCGGGTTCGTGGACCGCAACTCCGCCACAAATTTTGTGGCCGTGACCCCCAGACCAAATCCCGCGAAGATTCCGAACATGCTGACGGTGGACTGAACCATGGCGAGCTGGCCGTAACTGCTCTTGCCCAGCATCCGCGCCACGATAATCGAGGACAGCAATAGCAGGACGTGGGATGTCACGGACCCGGCAAGCGACCAGAATGCCCCCCGTGCGAGCCGGTAGCCGAACGGAGACGATTCAAGCCGGTCCCACCAGGGACGGAGGAAGGGCGGACAGAACGCCAGAACGCAGTCCTTGACGGTCATTCTTTGCTCGCCGAACACGGAACGGCCGTCCCCTCATCGTTCCTGCGCGCGAAACAGAACAATGCGTTTCTGAAACAGGGCGGCGAAACGGCCGCGAGTAGTTTCCCGAAGGCATACGCCGCCGCGGAAAACCGGAGGTACGACGGCTCCGCTTCATACGCATACACGACGTGCGTGAAACCGCTTCTCGTCAGATGCCGTTCCAGCGCTCCGCGCGTGTTGCAGCGGTAGTGCGTTCTGAACACGTCCGCCTCCTGCCGCGTGCCGCCCTGCGCACGGTTGAGAATCCGCTGGTGAAACCGCTCCGGGATCAGCCGGGACAGCGCGGCGACATAGCCGTGCCTGTTCGGCGTGCGGATGCACAGATACCCCCCCGGTTTGATAACCCGCGCGCATTCCGCAAAGAAGCCCGCCGGATTTTCGATATGCTCGAGGACAAAATCGCATCGGGCAAGATCGATGGACAGGTCGTCAACGGGCCAGCGCGCGCCCTCAATCAGGCGAAAATCATCCAGCGTCGGGTTTGCTGCCGCATTCGGGTCCACGTCAATCCCGATGACTCTCTCCACCTTGCCTTTGAAGCTCACAAGGTTCTTCCGGTACGGCACCTTGTCTTCCGTATGCGCCCCCCTTCCGCAGCCAATGTCCAGTACGGTGTATTCCGGGCGGAGCAATGCATTGACACGCGTGTAGAAGGCAATCGTTCCGTCAACCCGGCTGAAACCGCCAAAGTCCGTCTCAGGGTAGAACTGAACCTCGAGTGCCTTGCGCATGCCGATGGTGACCTTTCTTGCTCCGATGCCGTGCCGGAAGACACCCCGGCCCTGTTGTCGCCACTGCTGTCTTGACCGCTGCTGACAGCCTCGCATGGCCCGATGACGCGCTGAAAGAGACGGGCACACGCCTTCACTGCCAAGGATTGGGACAATTATAGCATTCGCTCTCGTCGGGGTCTACTTGTCCGGTGCCAGCCGACTGATTCATTGCTGTTCTTCGGGCATGGGCCGGGTCTTCTGCGGTCGTTATCCAGTCCGTGTTCCGATGACGCAGGGTGGTTCCTCCTGCCCCTCCGGCTTGCCTTAAAGAGGCTGGCCCCCCGCCCACTGGGGCGGGGGGCCGCACTCAAGTCAGTCTCGAAGGCCT
>CALDSM010000346.1 GCA_937923585.1 uncultured bacterium | reverse complement strand
CGGTATTCGTCGCCGCAGTCTCTCCGGTGGGCGGGTCCAGCGGAACAATCTGTTGTGTTGGCGCCGGGGCCGGTGTGGCTGTCGGTGCGGGCTGCGTTACCGGCGCGGCGGGCATCTCGGCGGGTGCGGGAACGGGGGCCGGGGGCTTGTGGCCGCTCGGGAGCGGGGGAAGATCGGTGAGGCGCGGTTTGGCGCTGGCCAGCAACGGGTTTTCCTTTGGGGCCGTTGCAGGCGGACTGACGGGCGGCACCGGAATAACTTGGGTCGGCTTGGGCGGAGGTGCCGGAGTGCTGGGTGCCGGAGCCGGGGTCGCTTCCGGCGCAGGCGGCGCGGACACCGGCGCCGACGCGGGCGTGGCCGCGGCCGTATCCGCAGGCGTCGCGGGGGGCGGTGCCGGGGCAGGCGTTCCGGCCGGGGCGGGTGGTGCGGCGGGTGTGGCCACCTTGGACGTTGCCGCATCTTTGTCGGCGGGCTGTGCCGGAGGCGCTGCCTTTCCGGCGGCGACCTCCATCGCGGAGAGGGTGTAAGTCTCCGTAGGGCCGGTCTTGGCAGCGACTGCCGGAGCGGCCGATTCTTTGGCAGAGGCCGCGCCTGGAGCGTCGTTCTTGGCGTTGTCCGGGGCCGCGGGCTGGGCGGCGGCCATGTCTATGGGCCGGTCCACCCGGGCCACCAGTCTTCCGGCGACAAATGCCGCGCCCAAGACCACGATGGCCGCGCAAAGCAGCATAACGGCCTGGCCCGTGCTAAATTCAGCCACCAGCACGCTGCCGCGGCCGTCCATGGAGGGTTGTCTTCTGATGATAGGCATGGCTGTTTATCCCGCTTCGGAAAGAGGATGTTCGGATTCGGAAGCAGACTCTGCCGGAACCGCATCCGACGGCGTGCCCTCCGTTGTGTCAGCGCCGGTGCCGACGGGTCCATCGGGTGCCGTTTGCACTGCGGCGTCACCGGCCGGTGTACCCTCTTCGAGTTCACGCAGCGCGCGTAGCAGGAGCACGCGGGCCTCATCCAGTTCGGCGAAGGTGAAGTTCGGGTCACGGACCTCAATGAACTGGTTGCCGATACGGTCCGTGTAGAGGGTGGTGCGGACCTCGCCGTCCATTTCGCCCGATTCCTTGATTTGGCGGAAGACTTTCTGCCGGCGCAACAGCTGCGCGGCGAGAAAAGCCTTGGCGAGTTCGATGCGGTCCTCGGAGGCGCAGGCGTCATAGAAAAGGCGGCGCAGCGGCGAGAACACTTCGGGGGACTGCTGGTCGGCCACCCTTGGATCGGTGAATCGTGTGGTCCAGGCGGAATAGGCGGCGCGGCTGATTTGCGGCGTCCAGCAGGCGTCGCAATGGTCCGCGCGGACCAGCGCATCGCTTTCTGCAAAGGCCACCGCGGAGTGGATGGTTTGGCCGTGTACAAATTCCATCGCACACACATCGCAACTTCGTGCGCTCTTTCGAATGCTGATTTCCATGCGTTCTTCTCACCGTCAAAACGTCCCCAAAAGGGGGATGCAACCACAGCCCTTCCATGCCGCGCTGATTATACTTGAGGCCAATATCTGGTGGCAAGGGACGGCAGGCCGCAAGATATCGCGTCATTGGTCCGGTTTTGTGTACGGATTTTTTCGGGGTTCCTGGGATTGCCGCGATGCGCCCAGGATGCCGCCGCCGGTCTTGAAGATGCTCATGAGCAACTGCCGGGGCAGGTCTATGATGCGCACCGCCTGGCTGGTGAGCTGCGCCGCGCCGCTTACCAGTGTCACGCCCATATTCGGCATGCCGGCCAGTTGGCTGATCGGTTTTGAAGAGGGACCCGTGAGATGAAAAGCCAGGTCCACGTTTTGCTGGGTAATGCGCAGGCCTTCCAGGTTGAAACTGTCCCGAAGCAGTGGTATCTGGGCTGCGGTGTCGGGACTCACACTGAGCTTCACGTGGTAGTCAATGTCACCCTCTTTCACCCATGTGCCGTTGCCCGAGATTGTCATGCCCGGCAGTTCCACCTTCATGTTGTCCGTGACTATCTTCGGTCCCTGCAGCACGACATCCCCTCCAAAGTGTGAGAAGGTCAGCGCGGACGGGGGCAACTGTGCGAAGGACTTGGCAAACTCGCCGCCAAAAGCCTCTGCAAGGGCATCGGGCAGGAAATAGCCGTCATTCGCATCGAAATGGGCTTTTCCGTCCAGGGTGTTGGGCTTTCCGCTGTCCATGCGGTAGTCAACATTACCGGAGATTCGCCCTTCAAGAACCTCGGGAAGCTCAATATGCCGGATGATGTAGAAGGCGGGGATATCGCTCCATTCTCCGACCAGGTGCATCCCGTCGCCGCCTTTCTGATGCGTGTAACGGCCCCGAACCGTGCCGCCGTCCACCTTTGCCTCGAAACTGGAGAGGCCGGACTCCTTGCCGTCGTCAAAGACCGTGCCCTTGAAGTCGGTCCCTTTCCAGGGCGGCATTTCGAGGCTTCCCCCGCTGAGGTCGTAGGTCCATGTTCGCGAGGGGCCGCCGTCGTCCGATTTGGCGGGCCCGTTGGTGGTGTCCAGCGGTTCAAGCGGGAGCAGCCAGGTTTGGCTGGTTGAGGGAATATGCGCGTCCTCCGCATGAATGACGACCCGTCCGGTCGGGGTGTTCTCGACCGTGTCGTCCATCGTCATGTTCAGGCGGGCGTTACTGCACACCATGGGCGCGGGGCAGCCCTTCGGCAGGAAGGACACATGGTCGAAATTGCCGCCCAGCGTGACGACATGGGTGTCGGGGCCGCTGCCCGAGGGGTTCCACTCGTAGAATCCCTCGGTGGCGAAGGTGCCCGTGGCGGTGTAGGGTATGTTGATGCACTTGCCCGCAGTGTTGATGTCCAGTCTGGGGATATCCACGCGCGTGTGGACCTGTTTGAATTTCATCAGCGCCGGATTCCAGCGGTAGCTTAGCGCGGCCTCAATGGCTGTCGCGTCTATGGCCGCCTCGCCCCGCACCTCAAGGCTCTTGCGCGGGACAATCTTCACGGTGATGCTCTTGATGACGGCCCCCGTCCCAATGGGCTTGCGAAGCCACCATTCAAGGCCGACGCGGGCCTGGGTCAGGTCGGCGGAGCCGTTGAGTTCGATCAACTTCTCGGAGGCCGTGCCGCCGCACCGGACCGTTGCGGAACCGTCCAGCATGAAGTCTGGCGACGGCGTATGCAGGATCGTCTTCTCCAGTTCGGTGAAGGTGCCGTTTAGCGAGAAGTCCGCGGACTTCTTCGACAGGTCGTAGCCAAAGCGGCCGAAGAACGGCTGCCCGTTGATTTCCGCGCTGAGCGGGTCGGCGCGCAGTGTTCCCTCCGAAAGGAGCGCGGAACAGGTCAGCCGTGAAAGGGTGATTCCCTTAAACGGTCCCGAGATGCCGCCGCTGAGGATTACAAGCGATCCGGAGGGCTGGCGCGTTTTGGAGTCCCAGGACACTGCGAGGGGGCCCAGTTCGATTTGGGCGCCGGGCAGCCCCAGCGACTTCTTCGGCGCAAACTGAAGTTTCCCGGACGCCGCCCGGGCCTCAGCGGCAATGGCGGGGGATGCCATGGCACCCTGAAGCGTTGCTGAAAGACGGTAGGGCGCGCCCAGTTCGGCGGAGAGATCGCCGTAGGCTTCTGTGGCGACCGGCAGGTACTGCGCAATGGCGGGCGCGATGGGCAGTCTGTCCGCCTCGACCCGCAGGTCAAGCACCGGACTGGGCCCGGAAAAGGATACGGTTCCCTCAATCCGTCCTGATGCCTGGTCGGTCTCAAGGCGGCCGGCCGTCAGGCCGAGCAGTTCCTTGGATGCATCGTACTGGGCAAAGAGTTCGATGGAACCCGTGGCGGGGACAAGGAAAGCGGGCTGAAGGGGACTGGCAAGCTGTTCAAAGTGCAGGTCCATCGCCGCGGTAATCACGCCTCCGGGATATCCGGACACGCGCAGGTTGGGCCTGACACCGCCGCTGGAAACGTAGGTGCGCGCAACGGGCAGATACTGGCACACGTCATCAATGGAGACCGCTCCGGACTGCGCGCGGAGATCAAAATCTTCCGGCGAGGTTATCCGGCCGAAGACCTCGAATTTCTTCTCCGGATTCTGGTTTACCATGCCGGTCAGCCGCGCGATGAGATCGGCCGCGCCCGGCTGGCGGGAGACATCAAAATTTATGCTGTCAATCTTCAGGTCGGCGCCGTTGACAAGGTTGAACAGATGGACGGCGCATTCGTTTCCGCGGAGGCGAAAGGGAAAATTCGGGATCTGCGGCAGGGAACTTGTGCCCGTGCCGGCGGTCTTGCGTCCTGAAATCCACTTCGTGCCGGCAGTGCGGGTGATTTCGATGACGGCTTTGTCCAGCGAAATTTGCCCCAGGGTGACATGCCCGGTCAACAGGTCGGCCAGGTCAAGGTTGATGCGCACCTTGGGTGCGTCGAGGAGCAGCGACGGCCCGTTGTCCGGCTCCAGATGAATGCGAACCCCCTCGGCTGCCAGACCGCGCAGGCCGTTGACGGCCACCGTGCCCACGGTAAAATGGCCGCCAAGGCGCTCGCTGGCCGTTGCGAGCAGCGTTTGCCGGATGTTGTCCAGGCGGTTGCGCACAAGCACCGCCCCGGCGGCAAGAAATCCCGCCGCGACGAGCAGCAGCAGCAAACCGGCCCTCAACCTGCGCCCGTAGTCGGGCGTGGGGGAGGGGGTGTCGGGATCGGTCATGTTTTGTCAGGCCTATTTGTTGGCGCTGCTGTCATCCGTGGTGCCGTAGCCCTTGGCCGCCCAGTCCAGTTTTCGGGTTTCAAGGACCCGGTCGCGGATGGCCTGCGCCACGTCGGGATTGTCCTTCAGGTACTGGCGCGTGTTTTCCCGCCCCTGCCCGATGTTTTCACCGTTCATTGAAAGCCACGAGCCGCTCTTCAGGATGATCTTCTCCTCGATCGCCAAATCGAGCAGATCGCCCTCGCGACTGATGCCCTCGTCGAATAGAATGTCGAATTCAGCCTGCTTGAAGGGCGCGCTGAGCTTGTTCTTGACCACCTTCACGCGGACCCGGTTGCCCACGTTGTCCTCGTGGTCCTTCACGCCGGAGATGCGCCGGATGTCGAGCCGCAGGCTTGAATAGAATTTGAGCGCGCGCCCGCCGGTGGTCGTTTCCGGGCTGCCGAACATGACGCCGATTTTCTCGCGGATCTGGTTGATGAAAATGACCAGCGTTTTCGAGCGGCTGATGATGGCGGTCAGCTTGCGCAGCGCCTGCGACATGAGCCGCGCCTGCAGGCCCACCTGCATGTCGCCCATCTCGCCCTCCACCTCCGCCTTCGGCACCAGCGCCGCCACCGAGTCCACCACGATCACATCCACCGCATTGCTGCGCACCAGGCTCTCGCAAATCTCCAGCGCCTGCTCGGCCGTGTCCGGCTGCGACACGAGCAGATTGTCAATGTCCACGCCGATTTTGCCGGCAAAGGTGGGGTCGAGCGCATGTTCCGCGTCAATATAACAGGCAATGCCCCCGCTGCGCTGGGCGCTGGCCACCACATGCAGCGCCAGTGTCGTCTTGCCCGACGACTCAGGACCAAATACCTCGACTACCCGGCCGCGGGGCAACCCGCCAATGCCGGTAGCGATGTCCAGAGAAAGGCTACCCGTGGAAATGGCTTCCACCCCGTCCTTGAACGAATCATCGCCCAGACGCACCAGTGTGCCCCGTCCAAACTGCTTTTCCAACTGCGAAATGGCGATGTCCAGCGCCTTCGCCTTGCCCTTGTCTTCCACATTGGCTGCCATGTCAGATCCTCCAAGTTATACTGAAAACATTTTCACCTGAGCCGTAGTGTGACACATTCCACACCCCATGTCAAGTCCCTCGTCCTTTTCATGGCGACACACAGGATTTAATATAATGATGGCATTGTTCGGGGGGACACCACAAGCGCCGAGACACCCTTTGCCTATGCCATTGGCTTCTTTAGTATCGCTTGACAATACTAACGCAATGCGGTACTATTGGGTGTATCGTCGAGACCGTTCATGTGGAACGGTCCCAAGGCGGGGGTGATGACGAAGGAGATGTATGATGGCGATACGGTCGTTCAAATGTGGTGACACACGAGACTTGTTCGATGGGTGTCGGATCAAGCGATTCTTACGTTTTGAATCCGTGGCGATGCGGAAATTGGCGATGCTGAACCGTGCAGCTAGACTTGATGACCTTCGAGTGCCACCTGCCAATCGGCTTGAGGCACTAAAAGGAAGTCGGGTTGGCCAATTCAGCATCCGCATAAACGATCAATATCGCGTTTGCTTCGTGTGGACGGCAGAAGGACCGACAGACGTCGAAATAGTTGATTATCATTGAGAGAATGATCATGCGTAGAGTTCCGTTTCCACATCCCGGCGAGATATTGCTGGAGGAATTCCTCAAGCCGATGGGCATCTCACAGTACCGTTTGGCGAAAGAGATAGGTGTGCCGCAGCGCCGCATCGGCGAAATCGTGTCAGGCAAGCGCAGTATCACGGCAGATACGGGCCTTCGACTGTCGCGGTTCTTCGGCATGTCGGAAGGTTTCTGGACCGGCCTGCAAATGGATTACGACGCGGTCAAGACCAAGGATGCCCTCGCCAAGACACTCGCCAATATCAAACCCTGGACTCCAGACAGCGCTCACTTGCGTGCTTCCACCTGAAGTGGTTCAAGCCTGGGGCGTAGGTGGCCGCTGTGGATGGAGTCACATACCGTGGAACATCCCTTGACTACCGCGGCCGTATCAGCAACTGGTTCCCGTTGAGTTCATACCCGAAATTCGCGAGCGGCCACTGCCGGATGAGTAGGTCCATGACGGTGCGGACGCGCACCTTGTGCAGTGTGCAGGGGTTGATGGGCACCTCCGCCAGCGACTTCTTTGCCGCCACCTCGATGTTCAACTGCTGCGTGAGCGGCGTGAGCACGTCGCGAAGCGGTGCGGCCTTCGCCGCGAAGGCTGTCTGCACCGGATTCTCTCCCCGCTCCGGCAGGACTACGTCAACCACCCGCTCCAGTTCCGCCTTTTGCTCGGGGGAAAGGCTGGTTTCATCGGAGAGCAGCACCGTCTTCGGCGCGGCATTGCGCAGCGAGGCGATGAAAAGGTACTCGTCGGTGCAATCAATTGCGATTTCCTGGGCGGGGATGCGGGCGGACATCAGCACGGCCTCCAGGACCGCCTGGAGCGGCGCCTTGTCCATAAACATCTCACCGCAGGTTGCCTCGGCGATGTAGTTGTCGGCGACGATGGCCGTGCCCAGGCTCTCGCTGAGCACGGCGAAGACGTTTGCCAGACGCGTCTTTGCGCCGAAGGCCACCGCGGCGTTCATCGCCGCAAAACGCTCGTGCAGTCGCCCCTCAAGACTGACCTGCAGCAGTCCCTCATACGGTTCGGGATAAATGAAATAGGCGTTGTTCAGGGGCGTTGCCCTGCATTCCACCGCGTCCGCAAGCTGCTTTGCCAGGGAGGCATAGGGCGCATAACTGACGGAAAGGGCGGCAACGGTGCGCTCCTCCAACCCGCTCAGCGCCACGATGCCGCCGCCCTTTTCCTGGCCCAGTTTGCGGATCATGTCGCCCAGCGGCGCGGTGTCATGGGAGAAGGAGATCTTGGGAAAACCCGCCACGGCGGCCGGTGCGGTTCTGGATGTCTTGGAGGATGCCTTTTCGCCGGGCTTCCGGTCCTTGGCGCAGGCGCCAAGCAGGGCAACCGTGACGGCCAGACTCACCTGCATCAATCGGCGAAAGCGCATGATAGGGACTCCAAAATGCGGGGCGAAATGCGGCTGGACGGGGCGCATCCAACGCCCTCAATACCGCAACGCCCATTCTACTCCCCTCCATTAATCGCATTCATCTTCCGCAAGTTCCTCACCGGGGTAAACGCACCCAATTCCACAAGAGTCCATAATTCCAGCCTTTCCGCAGCTTCGCCACTTGCGGAAGTAACCACGCCTTTCGCTCGTGCTCGTCATCGTCATCGTAATCGCTCCTAACGACAGGCGTCTGCTGTTCATGGCCTCTAAAAATAAAGCCTTCTCGGCAATCAGGCTCTTCTTGAAGGCATAAAGCTATATCCGAAGCCTTCGATGACGATGACAATGACAATGACGATGACGAGCACGAAAGGCCGGAAGTGTGTTTTCATTGTCAATTGTCCATTATCAATTGTCAATTCACTTGGCAAGCCCGTATAATAACCCCATGACGTTCCTCCTCTTGGCAATTCTGGGGTACAGCACCCAGAACGAGGCGCTGTTTGCGGGCAGCGTTCCCGAATCCGTACCCACCTTTCAGGTGACGGTTCGGGGTTCGGAGCCGTTCTATGCCGGCATCCGGGTGGACGGAAGCTGGGTCAAGGATGCCAGTACTGAAATTGCCCCCCGGCAGGAGGTCGAATTGGTGCCCGATGCCCCATGGCAGGCGCAGGAAACCTATCGGGTGCTGCGCTCAAGGGTCGAAATGAAGTATGAAACCAGCGCCGTGCGGCGCGACCGGTTGCGCAAGACGCTTGCCGCGCAGGGCTATTCCCTGCGCGAAACGGCCACCGGCTGGCGTCCGGTACGGGATGAGGACGGACAATACGCCGATCGCATGCGCAAGATGTTGGCGGCGCAGCAGTCCGCGGCCGGGACTCCCGCTGCCGAGGTGGCATCCAGCTTGGCCCCGGCGCAGCCGACGGCTGGCACGGCGAGCCGCAAGCTGCTTTCCGTCCTGCTCTTTGCCATTCCGGCGGGCTGCCTTGCCGCGATCGTCTTAGTGGCGAAGAAGATGGTGTTTGACAGCGACGATTTGCACAAGGTATAGACGCCGGAAGACGGTGCGCGCGGGATGAGGCCGGATGCAGGGGGCTCGGATAAGACCTGACACGCGGGTCCACCCTCGGAACAAGGAATTGAACGACCATGCTTTACAGTGAATTTGGACGCACCGGCGAGACGGTCTCGCGGCTGGGGTTCGGCGCGATGCGTTTCGAGCGCCCCGATGACCGGGACGACATGGCCGCCGTGGTCATGCACGCCTTCAACAGGGGGATCACCTATTTTGACACGGCCCCCCTGTACTGCGACGACAAGAGCGAAGACATTTGCGGGTTGGCCTTCAAGGAAATGAAGAAGACCGGGCGCCCCTTCCTGGTGTCCACCAAGACCATGGCCGCCACGCGCGACGAAATCCGCGCCCAGTTGGACCGCTCCCTGAAGCGCATGAACGTGGACGCTGTGGACTTCTACCATGTGTGGTGCCTGGTGCAGCCCGAAGATCTGCCGGGGCGCAAGCAGCTTGGCGTGCTTGACGCCTTCCGCGAACTGAAGGAAGAGGGGCTCGTTCGCCACATCTCCGTCTCCACCCATCTGGAACACGACAAGGTCGGCACCATGCTGGACGAGGGGGAGGGTCTGTTTGAAAGCATGCTGATCGGGCTCAACGCCATCAATTATTCCCTGCGCTACCCCGGTGCGAAAGCGGCCATGGCGCGCGGGCTTGGCGTAGTCACGATGAACTCGCTGGGCGGCGGCATACTGACGCAATACGCGGACAGTTTCGCCACGCTGATGGAGCCGGGCGACACGGACATGGTGGACGCCGCACTGCGCTTCAACCTGTCCCTGCCGGCGGTCAACACCGCGCTGGTCGGATTTCGCAACGAGAAGGATGTGGACGGCGCCGTGGCCGCAGTGGACCGTTTCCGCGCGCTGACGGAACAGGACATCGCGCGGATTCAGCAGGAGATGCAGGTTGCGCACAAGGAGTTCTGCACCCAGTGCGGCTATTGCAGCGGCTGTCCGGGCGAGGTACCCGTGGTCCGGCTCATGGACGCCTACAACCGGCGCATCCTCGAGGGCCCGAAGGCCGCGATGGACCAGATGAAATGGCACTGGTGGACGCCCGACGTGGAGAAACTGCTGGAGGCATGCACGCGCTGCGGACAGTGCGAGACGGAATGCACGCAGCAGTTGCCCATACTTGAACGGTTTGAGCGGTTGAGGAAGGACTACCAGGAACTTGCGCAGGCGTAGCCTGCGAAAACAACAGCACAGCGGGAAGGCAAAGAACACCATGAACCACATGAGTGAGTTGTTTCACAAAAGTGCGGACTTCACAGAATACGGCATAGGATACTTCGAGCGGCTCGCCCATTTCTTTTCGACCGTGGACCTGGAGGTGATAGGCCGCATCGCGGACACCCTCGACAAGGCGCGCGAGAACGGCTCCGCCATTTACTTCATTGCGAACGGCGGGAGTGCCGCCATCGCCTCACACTGGGTGAATGACCTGCTGGTGGGCGCGCAGTTGGGTGACAACCCCGGTTTCCGCGCCTACTGTCCGACCGACAACAGCTCCTCGGTCACGGCCATCGCCAACGACAGCTGTTTTGAGAACGTGTTCGCGGCCCAGTTGCGCGTGCAGTTGCAGCCCGGCGACGTCGTTTACGCCATGTCCGTCAGCGGCAACAGCGAGAACATCGTGCGCGGGCTTCAGGCCGCCATTGACAAGGGCGCCACCACCATCGGCGTCAGCGGCATGGCCGGCGGCCGCATGCTCGCCCTGTGCGACATCGCGCTCCACATCCCCTGCACTTCCGACGAATACGGTCCCGTTGAGGACATGTTCAGCATTATCGAGCACCTCATCGCGGGTTACCTCACGATGAAGGGGGGAAAGATGATGCACCACTAACGCAGTGAGTCGTCCTGACGGCATCGTGTTTTGACGCGAGAATGCCGCGAAAAGCAGGTACAGACACGCCTTTCATACTGCCGAAAGGCGAGTCAGTCCCCGTTTTTCGCTTGGGCTTCTTCATTTGTTTAAGTGGAATCAATTGTGACTCACTACACTAGCGGGTCGTGCCGATCACTGGGAGCGCCGGCATCCCTGTCGGCTGTGTTGTCCACAGCGCCAAAGGCGCGGCATAAGATAGCCCGGAGCGTGAGCCCCGGGTTAACAGGCTTAAACCTGGACCGACCCCTGAAAGGGCGAAACAAACGTTCGCGTTGCGCGCAGCGCCCTACCGCTTCGGCTCAAAATCCACCACGGTGACTTTGTCGAGATACGGCCCGAGCAGTTTGCCGAACTCCTTGTGCGCCGGGTGTACCAGGTAGGCGTCACGGTCCCGCGCGCTGTCAAAGGTCAACAGGAAGCAGTGGGTGTAGCCCTGGTTCAGGTTCTCCGGACTGACATTTGTGCCCCACTCAAAATCGCGGACCACCTCAATGCTTCTTTTCAAACCGACAAACACCTTCTCCACGCCGGCGATGTTCTCCGGGGTGGCGCTGTCTTTGAACTTGAACAGCACCACGTGGCGGAGGCCCGCCGGCTTGCCGCTGTCGGCGGCCAATGCCGAGCCGGAGAACGCCAGGTAGGCGCAGCAGCACACGGCGATGACAAGGGTTATTGAGGCGATTGCGGCGAGTCTCATGTCAGGTCCTCCAGCGGTTCAAAGTTGGTATGGCGGGCATTAAACTCCGGGCGGCTCATTCTAACGGGTTCTGCCCCCGAATTCACCTGCAATCTTCGCAACACTCGGACGGACTGGCGTGAAGGCTTATGTTCTTGCTCTTGACTCAGCTTTGGAATCAGGGAAATGATGGAAGGAATTCAGAGCAAGATGAGGAGCAAGAGCCAGAGAAGAACGAAGCAGCCAACACCAATCGGCCAAACAGTCAACAATCTTCCCGAACGCAAAAGCGGGATTATGCCTCCGGATCGTCGGCAAGTCTGTCGGGGGACTCCAGCACTTCCCGCACTTTTGCGGCCAGGCTGTTTAAGGAGAATGGTTTCTGGATGAAACGAATCCCCTCGTCCAGCATGCCGTGGCGGGCGATGACATCGGCCGTGTAGCCGGACATGAACAGGCACTTGATGTGCGGGTAGAGGGACAAAAGATGGTTGGCCAGATCGTGCCCGTTCATTTCCGGCATGATTACGTCGGTCATCAGCAGGGCGATCTCGGTGTTGCGCCCCTTGGCCAGGTGGATGGCCTCTTCGGGGCTGCCTGCCGCCAGCACGGTGTAACCGAGCTCCCTGAGCATCCCTGCCACCAGTTTCAGGACTGTCTGCTCGTCTTCCACCACCAGGACGGTCTCCCGGCCGCGCGGGAGCGTTTCCACTGCGATTTCGGTTTCTGCCTGACCGGCATTCCCCGCATGCCGCGGCAGGTAGATCGTGAAGACTGTTCCCTGTCCCACCTCGCTGTAGACATTGATGAAGCCGTCGTTCTGCTTGACGATGCCGTAGACCGTTGCCAAACCCAGGCCCGTGCCTTTGCCCATTTCCTTGGTCGTGAAAAACGGCTCGAAGACCTTTTCCGTCGTTTCCCGGTCCATGCCGCAGCCGTTGTCGCTTACCACGAGCAGCACATAGTTTCCCGGCACAAAGTCCGGGTGGAAGGCGCAGTAGAATGCGTCACAGGCCCGGTTTGTCGTCTCGATCGTGATTCTGCCCGTGTCGGCGATGGCATCCCGCGCGTTGACGCACAGGTTTGCCAGGATTTGGTCAGCCTGCGACGGGTCCATCCAGACCGGCCACAAATTCGCCCCCGGATACCACTTGAGCTGAATATCCTCGCCGATGAGCCGCTGCAGCATCTTGAGCATGCCCGCCACGGCATCGTTCAGGTCCAGCACCCTGGGCATGACGGTCTGCTTGCTGGCAAAGGCCAGCAGTTGGCGGGTCAGATCGGCGGAGCGTTCGGCCGCTTGGCGGACTTCTTTTAGGTCGGCGTGGAGCGGTTGGGCCGGGTCCACCTTGCCCAGCGCAATCTCGGTGTAGCCGAGAATCACGGCCAGCATGTTGTTGAAGTCGTGTGCCACGCCGCCCGCCAACCGGCCCACCGATTCCATCTTCTGCGCCTGCTGGAGCTGGGTTTCGAGGGCGGCCCGCTCCGCTTCGGCCTGTTTCCGTCCGGTGATGTCCACATACGTTCCCAGCACGCCAATGATCTCCCCTCTGGGATTGTGCAGCGGCAGTTTGCTTGTAAGCAGTATGATGGTGTCACCTTCGGGAGTTGTCTGGGGTTCCTCAATAAGCAGTTTGGAGCCGCCGCTCTCAATG
>CALDSM010000345.1 GCA_937923585.1 uncultured bacterium | reverse complement strand
CGACCACCGAGATCTACACTCTTTCCCTACACGACGCTCTTCCGATCTGTATTTCTCAACGGGGTTCATCCTGAAGACGTGAACACCGTGTTTAATGGGAAGTCCTTCCGCATCCTGGTATATCTGGTCCAGATAACTTTCCAAGTTGCGGATATGAGGGTGTGAGTTGAACGATCCCCTGTTCGTCTCAATGGCCGGCAGCCATTCCTCCTCGGCGATCTTCGCGCTTCGCTTGAGCGCCTCGTAGAGTTCCGGATGCTCGTCCTGCAGTTGCTCCCGAATAGTCTTCTTCATAAACCCCTCTTCTTTTCGTCCTTGACCGGTAACGATTAACCCGAAACACATGCCGCCGCCTCGGGGCGCATTCTTGCGAATTTCTTCTCCTCGCCCACGGCTGCGTTATACCCGTCACGCTCAGTTTAGATTCTACTCCCCAATTCCCGACACAAGTCAAGTCTCCTTCCTTCAGAACATTCAGCACCTGTCGCATGCGACGCTCGCCGCTTCATTAGCCTTTATTCCTTAGCGCAACGCAGCCAGGAATATACCATTTGACCTTGACATAACCGCTGTGAGGTTGCTAGAGTCGCGCATCAAAACAAGGACGATTCGGGCAGGCCCTTTTCCCCACGCCTGCATGTTCCATTTCGGAAACCCGTATGACCATTCAGGACGCCATAGCGCTTGTCACCAGGCGAGTTGACCTGAGCCGCGAACAGGCGGCGGAGGCGATGTCGTGCCTGATGTCCGGCACCGCGACGCCGGCGCAGATGGGCGGGTTTCTGATTGGTCTGCGCATGAAGGGCGAAACGGTGGACGAGATCACCGGCTTTGCCGAGACCATGCGCCGCTTCGCGACGAAAGTGCCGGCCACGCGCCGCCCCCTGGTGGACACCTGCGGCACCGGCGGCGACAATTCGGGCACCTTCAACATATCCACCACGGCGGCCTTTGTGGTAGCGGGCGCCGGGGTGGGCGTGGCCAAACACGGCAACCGCAGCGCCAGCAGCAAATGCGGCAGCGCCGACGTGCTGGAAGCGCTGGGCGTGAAACTGGATCTCTCCCCCGAACAGGTGGGCCGTTGCATTGACGAGGTCGGCATCGGCTTCCTTTTTGCCCGAAACCTGCACGGTGCCATGAAACACGTGGCACCGGTGCGCGCCGAACTGCGCACCCGCACCCTGTTCAATATCCTCGGACCGCTGGCCAATCCGGCCGAGGCGGACGGCCAGGTCATGGGCATATTCGACACTGCCCTCGTCGAACCCATTGCGGGCGTTTTGCTTCAGTTGGGCGTGCGGCATGCGTATGTCGTGTCCAACCGGGACGGCATGGACGAAATCAGTCTTGCCGCGCCGACGGTTGTGGCGGAAGCCGTGGACGGTGCTGTGCATGTGTATGAGATCCGCCCCGAGGAATACGGCATCTCCCCCGCCCCCCGCGAGGCCATTTTGGGCGGCGACGCCGCCGAGAATGCCCGCATCCTCCGGCGTGTTCTGGAGGGAGAGCGCGGACCGTGCCGCGACATCGTTATGCTGAACGCGGCCCCGGCCATTGTCGCCGGGCTGGGCGCCCGCACCGTCAAAGAAGGCCTCCTTGCCGCAGAGGAGTCCCTGGATTCCGGCCGCGCCCTCGCCAAACTGGAGACGCTGGTCCAATTTACCCGGCAGTCATCGCCGCAAGGCTGAATTACGGAAAGCACCCATGATTCTGGACGCCATTGTTGCAGACAAGCGCACGGAAGTCGAAGCGCGCAAGCAGGCGCTCCCCCGGGAACAGTTGGAGGAGCGCATCGCGGGACTTCCGGCCCCGCGCGACTTTCGCGGCGCGCTGCGCCGGGAAGGCATCAGCCTGATTGCGGAGGTCAAGCGCAAGTCCCCGTCCAAGGGCGACATCCTGCCGGACATGGATGTGGCGCACCTGGCCACCCTTTACGAGCAGAGCGGCGCGCGCGCCGTGTCGGTGCTCACGGACCAGAAGTACTTCGGCGGTAGCCTTGACGACCTGGTCAAAGTACACACACAGAC
>CALDSM010000344.1 GCA_937923585.1 uncultured bacterium | reverse complement strand
TGCCGTCGCCGCTGTACTGCTGCCGCTCGCGGCCCATGCCATCCACAAAGGTTTCCTGGCCCGAGTTGTTGAGCGTGTTGATCGTCGCATCGAACAGCCGCTGCAGCGCGGGGTCGTCGCATTGGATGGCCGGGGCGGCGGGCCATGGGTAAACGCGACGCCGCATGCCGACTTCCTTGACGGTCACCGGTCGCGAGGCGTTGCGTACGTGCAGTTGAAGCCAGCGGCAGCTTTCAAAGTCGAAGGTCTCGAACCGGTTTACCCCTTCGCGGCAGATGAAGCGGCTCCACGCAAAGAAATGCGTGTCAAGCCATGCAGGCCCCGCCTTCGGATCGTGCGACTCCTGCGGGAACAGTTCCACGATGGTTCCCGCGGGCGCGTCAATCACGAAATACGGAAAACCTGCCATTTGCTCGGTGAACTCAAAGGTCATGAAAAGGCCCTGGCGGTCATTGGCTGGCGCAGGCAGTTTCCAGCCGTCCATGCCCTCCTCGGCAATGGGCTCCCGCTCAATCTTGAATGAGTTGCTCAGCCGGAAGTCGAACCAGTCGTTGGGGTCGCGCAGCCAGTCCACCCGTCCCGATTCCGAAAGGCGCTTCACGGGCACAAGCGTCTCCCTGAGCGGCGGTATCTGCCGCGCGCGCAGCGCGCTAACCTTTGGGTCGAGACGGTCCACCAGGTCGTTGCCCTCCTGAGAGCCGCAGGCGGCCGGCTTGTCCGGCGCGCATTCAATCGCCTCCGCCGCGACCCATGCCGAATCCGGACTGAAACCGGGCGTGTCCCAGCCTTCGGGATGCAGCCGCGCGTCGTAGGTTTCCTGCAGTGCGCGCAGGAACCAGCGCTTGTGCTGGCCGGGCTGATGGGCGCGGTCCGGCAGCGTCAACCAGGACGGGTCCGACAGCACCGCTTCCTTGCGCCCGTCCGCATATTCCAGTACGGCGTGAAGGATGAAACCCGGCTTGCCCGCCGCCCATGTGCCGTCGCCCAGCCCGTAGAAAAGCACCTCCGCGCCGAGCACGTTCTTTCCCGGTTGAAGCAGCGCGGTGAAGTCGCAGGGGTCCACATCCAACTGGCGCGGGTCGCACGGGGCCGGTCCCCACTGCACGCGCTGACCGTTGACGGTAAGCCGGTAGCGGCTGTCGGCCGTGAGCCAGGCCGTCGCCCGAACCGGCATGGTGTCCAGTGTCAACTCCTTGCGGAACAGCACAAACGTGTTCGACAGGGTCCGTTCGCAGGGCATCCAAATCCACTGTGCCGGCGCCAGCGTCATGCGGAACGGCTGGGCAGGGGCTGCGCTGATTCCGCTCCGAAGTGCGTTCACCTCGGCCACGGTCTTTACCGCGGCATCCTGCCCCTGTGCGACGCAACAGGCAAACACCGCCGCAAGAAGCGCCGGCAGAACGAACCGTGAGTCTCTCATCGCTTGTCTCTCCCTTGTCGAAGGCGCGGCGTTTGCATCGTTTTCCCGGTCTATCCAAACGCCGCATGAAAGATGACACGGACTTTCGGCTTTGGAGACCCGAGGGGCTCCATGGAGTACTCCGGCGGAATTCCCTCATGGATCAATTTCGGGTCCGCCTTGAATCCAAACCGGCCGTAATGTTCGGGATACTCCACGGGCGCGATGCCGCGCGTGCCTCGTTCCCGGAGCACCGAAATGCCCTGTCTTATCAGCACCGAACCCACACCCTGCCGCTGGCACGGGGAAACAATCGCAACAGGCCCAAGCCCGCACCCCGTCGGCGGTGCCGGCAGCATTCTCCGCATTGTCACAGGTGAGACATTGCATTTTCGGGTCACTTGAGGAACTTGAACAGGCCTTTTGTCGTCCTTGTCAGAAGGCCTCCGGATTGCTTTCCCTGCTGTGCAGGGGGCGCGCTGTCCCGGCCGATCCTCTTGAGTGCGTTTTGTGCGTCCGGTTGACCCTGTTCCGCGGCCTTTCGATACCATTTCTCGGCTTGTTTCAGGTCCTTCGAGACGCCCATGCCGTTTGCATAGCAAAATCCGAGATTGCTCTGCGCGGGCGCGTACCCCCGTTCCGCCGCCTGCGTAAACCACATCAACGCCTGCCGCATGTTCGTCGGCACCCCGGTGCCGTTTATGTAGCAGAATCCGAGATTGCTCTGCGCGGGCGCATGCCCCCGGTCTGCGGCTTGCATAAACCATTCCACAGCCTGATTCACGTCTCTTGGCACGCCCTCGCCGTTGTAGAAACAGTTTCCAAGTTCATACTGCGCCGTGATGTCCCCCTGTTCTGCCTTCTCCCTGTACCATTCCGCGGCCAGCCTCTTGTCCTTTGGCACCCCGTCGCGCGCCGGCATTTCATCGGATGCGTGGGCCTGTGCGGCGCCATCCTCAGCCGTTTTCGCAGGCTCCCTCATGAACATTGACACAAAGTTGACCGGAATCGGTTCTTGGGGCGCAGGTTTCGGTTCGTCAGATTCCTCCCGCAATTCAACGGTTTCCGCGGGGCTATCCAACACAACGTTAACCAGTGGCGGTTCTTCGGGCGCAGGCGTCGGCCCTTCGGGTTCCTCCTGCAGTTCAACGGTTTCCTCGGAGTCCTCCAACACAACGTTGATCAGTGGCGGCTCTTCGGGCGCAAGCTCCGGTTTCTCGGCTTCCTCTGGCAAGTCCGCCGCTTCTGCAAGGTCCTCCAACACAACGTTGATCAGCGGCGGCTCTTCGGGCGCAGACTCCGGTTTCTCGGCTTCCTCTGGCAAGTCCGCCGCTTCTGCAAGGTCCTCCAGCACAACGTTGACAAGGGGCGGCTCTTCCGGCGCAGGTTCCGATTCTTCGGGTTCCTCCGGCAGGGTCGCGGCTTCTGCAAAGTCTTCCAGCACGATATTGACCAGAGGTGGCTCTTCCGGGGCGAACGGTGCTTCTTCGGGCTCCTTCGGCAACTCGACCACGTCAGCAGGGGCATCCAACACCGCATTGACCGTGGGCGGTTCTTCGGGCACAGGCACAGGTTCCACGATTTGTTCTGACCATCCGGTCGCTTGTCCCATGTCGGGAACAGATGCGCTGTCTGCGGGGTCCTGAACGGGAAATGCCAGTGGGAAAGCCTCCGGCACTGTGCTGTCCAGTTCCGTCAGCGCCAGGTCAAGTTTGTGGTACTCGGCCGTCAGCAGTTCTCGCAATTCGGGGTCCCTCGTTCGGGCATACTGTCTGCGGACCTTCTTCGCCTCCATCAACAACTGCTGCCGCAATTCTTCTCTGTCCATTGCCAGACCCTCTACACGATTCGCACCCGTGAATGATGCTCATGAAGCAAACTGGAAGTCAAACAGCTCAGGCTCCGCCGCTTTCGGTGCGCCATGGTGCCGGCCCGCGTTGCGAATCGCGCGAATCCGCTTTCTCCTCCACATGCGGGCTATGCGTCGGCGTTTGCGCAACGCTTTGGCGCCGTCTCCCTCAGTCCGGCGCCAGTTCAAGTGTCCCGAAGGATTCGGCGACGTGAAAATCCGCCGGGGCATGGGGGCGGTCAATCCAGGTGATCCACGTGGGCTCGCCGCAATATTTGTCATAATCGGCACGGAACAGGCCCGCCCTAAATCGTGCGCCGGTTTCAAGCCTCAACCCCATCGCATCAAGGGCTTTCTTGGAAACGGCCATTTCGACAACATAACCTGTCGGTGTCCATGAAGCCCGGCAGTTCTCCCTTTCAGCCGACCATGCATCGTCAAACTTGCGGTAGAAATGCGCCCGATAGTCATGAACGGCGCCACCCGGGGCGGCCTCAATGCAGTAATACGGCCCCTTTGCGTCTCCGGCCCACAGGAACAGTTCGCACCGGTCCTGGCCGTCCACGTCCCGCTCATTTGCATTTGGCGGCGCCCAGGCCGGCGTGGCATCGCCGCATTCAAAGGCGCAGACCAGCCGGTCTTCGCTCCAGAACAGCCATGCCCTGGTCTCCTCCGGCGCTATTCGCGCGGGCTCACCCGCCACGACAAACGCGGTCAGTGGCGCACATTCCCGGTAGCATGCCTCATCCAGTTTTCCATCCACCTGTATCTCCGCAGTTGCGCGGGGAACGCGCACAAACCCCGCCGTGTCATGATGCAAACCGGCGCATCCGGAAACGGCCACAGCCAAACACGACAACGCGACCCGGTACTTCATGAGCAGGTTTCTCCTGAAGTTCTTGCTTGCACTTGCGGCGCTCCCAGGAAGCGGCGGCACATTCTTGAGTGCGGTGGCAACGAAACCGCTTTGGCTGTCCACCGTGTCCACTTTGTCCACATTGTCCACGGCGTCCACAAACACCTACGCGCCCTCCAGCCCGTTGGCATACGCGGCCAGCGGCGGATCGCCAAACTGCTTCACATAATCCGCGTCAATCCACGTGGCAAAAGTACTCACGTGCCGGATGCCCCGCCTGGCATAGGCATTGGCGTCCGCTTTCATCACGGCGTCAGACCAGGGCAGTTTCACCGTGGGCCGCTTCCACCCCGAGAACCGCGAAACATCCAGCCAGTACTCCAGCACTTGGGCCGTTTCGCGCGGAAAGACTTCCAGGTTGGCGTCGAGAATGTCGAGGTAGGCCGCCTGCGACGTCGGCTCCGGTTCGGCGTTGTTGAGTGTCACGCCGGGATCGTCAATCGGATGGTCATACACGCGGGCAATGGGGGCGAACTCCAGAAACAGCCCCTCATGGGGCTTCACCGACTTCGGGGGCGGCAGCATCACGCTGTAGGAAATGTGGCTCAGCACGGCCTTGGGATCAACATGCTTCCGCAGCGCCGCAATCATGGCGTTTTCCACCAGAACCGCCTGGTCACTGCCCGTCAATTCCCTGCACTTGGGACAGCAGCACCATTCCCGCGCATCGTCCGGCCAGAAGAAATAGCGGCCCGTGGTGGGTTTCAGGATGCGTCCATACTCGACTGCTTTCTCCGCAATGATGCCGAGTGCTTCCGGCGAAGAGGGGCAGCAGTTGAAATCGGGATTGCGCTTGCCGGTCCCATCCATGCGGAACAGGTCCTGCCTGTCGGGCGAGGCAAACCACTCCCGCGACAGCAGCGTGCCCATCGCATGCACCTCGTACTCCACCCCGATGCCCAGTTTCCGGCAGGTCTTCAGGAATCGCCGCCCTTGGTCCGACTTCACAAAGTCCGCCAGCACGTCCAGACGACGCGCCGCATGTAAACCGATGGTCGTGATGCCCGCCTTGTGCGCCCGTTCCGGCCAGTCCGCGAGCGACAAATCCCACGGATACAGCACCACCCCGCGGGTCAGAAAACGCCGCCGTTGCTCTTCTGCGCGAGCCGTCGCTGCAAGCGCACCCGCCGCCATCGCCACCAACGCTTCCCGACGGGACAGTACAATTCTCTCCATTTTCCCATCCTCCGGCCCGCGCAAGCGGGCATCCAGGCACCCGCACCTCAGGCCATTTCATTTTCATCCTTCTTCGACACGCGTCTTGCGCCGAGGATCTTCCGCGTGTGTTCGAGCTCCTGGACAAGTATCTGTTCATTGGGCAGGACAGTTTTGTATTCGGCGGCCATGACCTTGTTGGGCAGGTTGTCAAGGGCGTATCTGGCGAGGGTGGCGTCTTTCCGGGCACATAGGATGAGGCCGACGGGGGGATTCTCGCCGGGCCGGGTCCAATGTTCCGCGGCATAGTTGAGGTAGAGGTGCATCTGGCCGGCATCGGCATGGGTTAGCCGGCCGAGTTTGAGGTCAATGACAACAAGGCAGCGCAGGCGCCGGTGAAAGAAGAGAAGGTCCACGCGGTACCACTCGTCTCCAATGCGCAGGCGTTTCTGGCGTCCGACGAAACAGAAGTCGCCGCCGAGTTCAAGCAGGAAGGCTTCGAGGTGCCGGATAAGGGCCTCTTCGAGGTCGCTCTCCGAATACTCATCCTTGAAGCCGAGGAATTCGAGGATGTAGGGGTCTTTGATTTCCTCTTCAGGGGCAACCGCATCTTCCGGGAGGGCCTTTTGCCCTTTGGCGAGCATGGCGGCCTTGTTCTTCGAGAGCGCGGCCCGTTCGTAGAATTGCGTATTGATTTGGCGGTCCAGTTGCCGCACGGACCATCCTCCGCGCAGGGCTTCGGCTTCGTAGAAAGCGCGGGCAGGGCCACTCTTCACCGCGAGCAGACGGACGTACGCGGACCAGGGAAGCGGGAAACATTGTGCTATGGCGGTCAGCGAAAGGCTTTCCGCGGAGGACTCTCCCGTTGCGGTTTCCGCCGGGAAAATACGCGGCAGTGTTGCGTACTTCTCTGACTCCCGGACAGCATCGGATTTACGCGACAGTGCCGCGTAAATGGCAGCAGGCGGATAGGCGAGATAGACCGACCGGAACCGTTGGAGATTGTCCACGCCGAACCCACGGCCATACCGGCGGGTCAGGTCAGTGGAAAGCTGTTTCAGCAACGCTTCTCCGTAGGCCGCCCGCGCCTTGCCACGCTGTTCAAACTCGATGATTCGGCGCCCAACCTCCCAATACGTGGCAGTCATAATGGCGTTGACGGCGCGGGCGGAAACATGCCGGGCGGCATCCAGCACCTGGGCGATTTCATCAAGAAACCGGCCATACACCGCCGTGATAATGGCGGGAGAGGCGGGTTTTACCTTGCCTTTGGCGGCACCGTCAGCCATTGTAGATTTCCTTCAACAGCTTCCTTAAGACCAAGGCAATGTCATGCTCGATGGCCAAGGTTCCGCGTATTGAGATCTGCCGGGTCTTCTTCCGGGGTCTTCTCGGCCACCCGCGGCTTATAGGGGCCACCCGGAAAAACTATTATATGCCGCTGGTTGCGTGCTATCCAGCGATTGTCCGCACTTTCATTTATAGAAGTCAGATTCGGCCTGACCTTACTTCTGCGCCGCCGCTGCGGTTTTCAGTCCCTCTTGCGCAGCGGCAAGATCGGGATTCATCTGCAGTGCCATTTCAAACGCCTCCTTAGCCTTCGTGTTGTCGCCCTTCAACAGGTACTGGTTGCCGACGCTGTTGAAAAGGTCCGCGTTGGGCCGAATCGCTATGGCGGTTTCAAAGGCGGCAATAGCCTCACCTGTCTTGCCCTGTTCCGCAAGGGCCGTGCCCAGGTTGCTGAGGAGATCGGAAGAGCGTCGTGTAGGGAAAGAGGGTAGATCTCGGTGGTCGCC
>CALDSM010000343.1 GCA_937923585.1 uncultured bacterium | reverse complement strand
CTGGATCGAAAAGGAACAACGGCTGTTCGGCCTCAACGCCAGCGGCCGCGCGCCCCATGAATGGAACCTGGACAAGGCGAAAGCGCTGGGCCTGGCCTCCATCCCCGGCAACAGTCCGCATGCCTGGAACGTGCCCGGCTGCGTAAGCGGCTGGGCCGCGCTGTTGGAACGCTTCGGCACGGTGAAACCCGGCGCGCTGTTGGAAGCGCCCATCCGCTACGCCCGCGAGGGCTTTCCCGTCACGTCGATCATTGCCGATGACTGGCAGTTCGATCCGTCCAAGTTCCCCACACTGGCCGGTATCTTTGCGCCGGAAGGGCGCACGCCGCGCTACGGAGAGATGTTCAAGAACCCGTACATCGCCGCGTTTTACGAACTGCTCGCCCGCGACGGCCTGCGCGCGTTCTATGAAGGCGAGCCGGCAGAGCGTATCGTGAAGTTTTCCGAGGCCAACGGCGGCCATTTCACGCCGCGCGATTTCAGGGAGCATCAGGCAACGTGGGTCGAACCGGCAGGCACCAATTATCGTGGCTACGACGTCTGGGAGATTCCGCCCAACGGCCAGGGCATCAGCGTGCTGCAAATCCTGAACATGCTGGAGACCTTCGAGATCGGTGCGATGCCGCCCAATTCGGCGGAGCAACTGCACCTGTTCATCGAGGCGAAGAAACTTGCCTGGGAGGACCGCGCGGTTTACTACGCCGACATGGACTTCGCCGAAGTGCCGCTGCAGCAGCTCATCTCCAAGGAGTACGGAAAGAAACGCGCCGGGCTCATTGACCCAAAACGCGCCGCCGCGCGCGTGGCATCCGGTGACCCGGCCGGCGGAGACACCATCTATCTCACCGCCGCCGACAAGGACGGCAACATGGTGTCGCTCATCCAGAGCATCTACCACGGCTGGGGCTCCCATTTCGTGCCCGACAACCTCGGCTTCGCGCTGCAGAACCGCGGCATGTCGTTCAGCCTCGACCCGAACCACCGCAACCGGCTCGAACCGCACAAGCGGCCGTTTCACACGATCATTCCCGCCTTCGTCACGCGTGACAGGCGCCCGGTGTTTTCGTTTGGCGTGATGGGCGGCGACTTCCAGCCGCAGGGCCATGCACAGGTGCTGATGAACATGCTCGACTTCGGCATGTCGCCGCAGCAGTCGGGCGAACAGCCCCGCGTCGAGCATTCCGGCGGCTCCACGCCGCAGGGCCACAAGTCCGACGGCCCCGGCATGGTAACCTGCGAACCGCTCATCCCCGAAGAAACCCGCGCCAGGCTGGCCGAAATGGGACACACGGTGAAGAAGGGCACGGACACCTTCGGCGGCTACCAGGGTATCTGGCGGGAAGAAGACCCGCGCCGCTACTTCGGCGGCTCCGACCCCCGCAAAGACGGCTGCGCGATGGGGTATTGAGCCGGTTAGGGCTGCGGCGTCAGCACAAGTTTCGACGTGTCAAAGCCCCGCTGCGCCAGCCGGAACAGAATCCCGTCATAGACGGCGGCGTCCATGTGGGGTGTGCGGTTGAGAATCCACAGGTATTTCTTTGCAGGGTTGGAGACCACCGCGTACTCATAGTCCGCGCCCAGTTCAATGATCCAGTAATCGGCCTTGAACAGGTTGACAGGGAACGGGTCGAAACGCACCTTGAGTTTGGCGTTCGTCGTGATGTCCGCCGGTTTCGCCACGCCGCTAATCGTTGACTTACGCCCCAGCGAAAGAGCCTTTCAGCCCCCGGTTGAACACCCCAACCGTGCCGTCATCGCGCAGGGTATAGTCCGCAGTCACCGACACCAGCCCGTTTTGGAACGGCGCGGGAAATTTGGCGATCTCGTACCATTTCCCTGCATAACGGGCAAGGTCCACGTTCTCCACCGTCGCCGGGGGATTCGCCGTGGAGCACCCTGAAAGCGCGGCCGCCACCAGTACCAGGCCGCCTATGCCTATCTGTTTTGCGATTGTGCCCATAAGTGTTGCCTTTCTACTGGGTTCCCTAACCCGTTGAAAGGGCAACATGCCGGGTTTTGCGGTTATTCCGCCCGGATCGCGTCAGTCCACCGGCCCCGGCGTCTTGCCCATCCGACTGAATGGTTCATTTCCTGCCGCGTTTCTTCCGTTCTCGAATGACATTCGCCACTTTCCAAAGGATGGCCGGATGCACTGCGATGCGCGAGGAAAGTTCGGGGGCGTCGGGAAACAACAATTCAGGCCGAATGACACCGTCGTGTATTTGGTCAATGTATTGCTGTTCCCCGGGTGCAAGGTCGAGAAACGGGGCCGTCACGCGCCATGCGTTTTCGATGAGTTCAGCCCTGTCGGGTTTGGTGTCCGAACCCAGCATGGGAGCAAGTTGTTCCCGAATGGTCTCGTCAGTCAATCGAGCTTCAATGACAGCGCGGCCGTATGTGGACAATGGATGCGGAAGTACGGCGGACAGGGCAACGAACAGCCCGCGAAACAGGGGTGTTCGCAGAGAATCCCCGGCGATTCCGGGCAGCTTGCCCATGTCGAAGGCGTCGCGGGGCGCACTGCGATCCAGAAAAGCCAAGAACTTGCCCACGCAAAGTTCCTCCAGCGACACGGTCCGCACCCGTGGCCGGTCAAGATTTCCGGGCTGCCACAGATCCGTTTCGGTCACGTCGGCAAGGGGTGCGCGCCACAAGTAGTTCAGGTCCACCTCAACGCGGTCTTCCGCCCCGAGCACGGAGGAATACATGGCATAGATTTTCCGACCGGCAAACGTGTCGGCAGACTGCTGAACGCGGAAACCAAGGCGCTTCACCAGCGCTACGAGGGCCTCTTCAGTCCCCGGCCGTTCGGCCAGCATGATTTCGCGCTCGGCATGGGCAACGTAGTTGTAGTCCAGATCCACGGACAGTCGGACGGGAGCAGCGCCAAGACACAGATTGAGCGCGGTCCCCCCTTTGAGGGCGAGCGCGTTTCCCAACAGGGGGTGCCGGGCTATCTCCGCAGCCAGTTCGCCCAGGCGGGTGACCTTCTCCAGTGTGGCCGGGGCATGTCCGGTTTCCTCCGAGCACTTTTCAAGATAGGCCAGACTAACGTTCATCGGGTTCCCCCAAGTGTTCCAACCCGGGTGGAAGTATAAGATTCCACCGTGCCGCGAGAGTGCCGCCACGCAGCCGGCGCACGAGGTATTGGGGGGCTTTTGGCCGATGCGATTCCAGCCTGTGAAGCAGCGCATCCGGCACGTGGAAAGTCTTCTGATGCGCCTCCAGAAACCAGCCCGTTGCCGCCCAGAGGCTTGACAGCCCATGGCGTTCAAGCACCGATTCAAGAAGGGCAAGGTCAAGCGTCGGAAACCCGCCCGCCGATTCAACCAGTTCGGCGACGCCTCCCGCCAAGTCAAGACGGCGAAAACACTCGACCAGCGTCCGTTCCGGGCCGGTCACCCGCAACAGGCGACCAAGCCGCTCCACCTGGCGCGTCCCAAACAGAAAATCCCCGCTCATTCGGAACGGCGCAGGATGGTCAAGGAAGAGTACCGCGTTACTGCCAACCGCCAGGGACGAACGGCGCGGGGCACAGTACACGGTGCACCGGTTCCAAACCGAGTGCGCCACGCCCAACAGTTCAAGGGCACTGTGGTGCGAGAATACGGCTTCGGGGCGAACGGTAAATGCCGCCAGGAACACGTCGGGCTGAAAGGTGTCCGCCGACATTCCTCGAGGCACTACCGCGTATATCTCGCGGCTTACCCGCTTCAGCCGCCCCTTTGCGAGGTGGTATTTCAGTCGTTCGACGGTGCCCGCCCGTCCCCGGGGCGGAAGAAGCGCACCTGCCGCCTCGTCGAGCGAGAACACGGGATGTCGCTCGAAAAAGTCTTCCGTTCTTACTTGCTGCAATATTGCCATACAGGGGATATTATCCCCTATGGGAGCGCGATTCGTCAAGTCTAACTTGTCGGACCGGATGGAAATAGGGGAATTTATGCCCCATATCTCAACCAGATGACAAGTGCGTTCTGTCGTCCCTGCGTCAGTCCACCGGCCCTGGCCTTGGAATCACCGGCGCGTTCTTGATGAGCGGGCGCACCGCCAGCCGGTCGACGCCCTGAAATTCCGGGTCGGGGAGGACGCGCACCTCCTCATCGCCGAGGTAGGGGCATGCAACCAGCGACAAGCGTAATACGTTTTCGGTACCGTACCGCAGGCGCTTGTCTCGCCGAAGCCCTTGGGCGAAGGCATCCATGGTCACAGAGTCTTCCCGCTGTTAGCCTTGTATCCGCCCACGTTTGTTCTCCTCATCCTTATTATTGATCTGAGGGATTCGACGATGTTGATACAACAGGAATGCGTTCTACCAAATCTTTTCTGGCACCTCCTGTTGCTTTCACTAAATCACGGACCGTTGGTGGGTGATGAAACTGCGGATACCACACCCCGACAG
The DNA here is from genome assembly GCA_937923585.1 of uncultured bacterium. Classification (GTDB taxonomy): domain Bacteria; phylum Hydrogenedentota; class Hydrogenedentia; order Hydrogenedentales; family CAITNO01; genus CAITNO01. The sequence goes on along the minus strand of CALDSM010000343.1, from coordinate 8,683 downwards.
CGATGACAAACAGGAGGAAAGCTATGAGAGCCAGAATTCCTTTTGTGTAGTCGTCTATAATGGAGGTCAGAATTCCTTTAACACGGTCATCCATTTGCAGTTCCTTTCTCTTGGGTACCCGATAAGTAGCGTTCACGCGGGTTGTGCGCGAAATGAATTGTCTAGGGCGCGAACTGTTAGGCCTCCAATTGGAGCCAAGGCGCGCGCGATCCGTCGTCTTGAGTCATTCCTTTGAGTTTCATGAACCGTTTTAATGACTAGTTGCATTTGATACCAATCAGTTCCCCTTGTATTAGCTCAAGGAATTCCATCTCTCCACCCGTTTCTCCAGACTCCATTCTACTGGCTACTTTACTGACCCTGATTACTGCACGACAGTCCACGTATCGCTTGTTGACTAACAGCGCTGTTTGATTATCACAACGCACTAAGAATTTGTGAGTTCCCCACAGTCCGCTAACTTCACATTCGCTCTTGTCAATCTGTGTCACGTCGTCAACCACTAAGCGAATGTAGCACACACGATCCCGCAGTTTCGCCTCGATTGACTGGGACGTCTGTAAGAAAGGTTCGTGTTTGAAGAATTCTTCCAAGTCTATGTTGGCGCCAAGATCTTGTGCCCATTTCCAATTAGCCATGTCTGCTTCACGCTGTTCTTGTTTGTGTTCAGCGTCACCCTTTGCCCGGAAATACACCACTCCAACGCATAAGGCGCAAATGAGAAAAAAACACAGCCCACAACCTAAGCGTCCCATGATTCTTGCTTCTCCCATTCTTTGGTTACCTATTGCGTATCGCCAACGTGAACAGGACAGACACCGTTTGGAGAAAGACCACACAACCCCAAACAGATACTAGAATATTGGTCCTTGACTCAGTTTAGACGGAGACACTGTGAAGTTGTAGCCGTAATTGGCCACAACGGACCTTACTAGATCCGCGAACCACTCTGGAGCGGTCGGCGCCACGTAAACGTGTTCCACAAGGATGTCCATGTCAACGGGCTGTTTCAACCCACCACTCAGGACATTACTTCCCCAGTCTATCTCGCCGTCCACCTTCGCCTCTTTGGTGACCACTGCCCTGATTTCACGTTCATGTTCGAAGCTCTTTCGCTTATGTATGTATGCACACAGGGTGTCATAGCCATAAGGCATGTCAATTAAGTCCCGGTCATAGTCGATGTATCTGACAGGGCCGAGATACACAGCGTCACGTCCATTAAATGCTTCCCTCAAACGAGAGTACGTTGACTGAACCGCCACCCCTGCGTCATTCTTCACGTATAATCTCCACATGGCTGCCGATTCATTTTCATTCATGTGCCAGCAGTTCAGGAAGACAAAGCGCCTATAGCCTTTGCTCAGTGGACCTATGATTCTGGTTGATTGAATAAAACTGGCTTGTTTTTCCTGCGGCATATCAGCGGGAGGCTTTTGGCGTAACTCGACATTAGTTCGCGGCCATGAACCTTCGAACGGGTCATCGAACTTGTCCGTCCTTGTAAAGTGCAGGCTCCTTGAATCAAGGAGAGAAACGAACTTGGTAAAATCCATGTAGCGCCAGACCCTGACGTGCAAATTCCCAGGTCTCGTGAATGAACGACGCCGCATGTACATTAGGACCCCTTTCAAACCGCACCACTTGAGTGGCAATGGATGTTATGGCTGTCGTGCCTTCTCGATCTGTTCCCGCGTCATTTGTGAGGCAACATAATCGCGAAGCCTTCGAGCCTCCAAATCCCCGGCACCGGCCAAGGTGAGCCACCTATAGGCTTGCACATCATCTTTCCGAACGCCTTCCCCGTTCTTGTGACACATGCCAAGACAAATCTGTGCTTTGGCGTTCCCCTGTTCTGCCGCCTTTCTAAACCACACAACGGCCTGTTCCGCGTCCTTGGGCACACCCTTTCCGTTGTAGAAGCAGTTTCCAAGTACGCGTTGCGCCTCTGAGTCCCCTCCTTGTGCAGCCTTCTTCCACCATACCACAGCCTTGGCTATATCGGGCTGTACCCCTCTGCCATGATCGTAGCACACTCCAAGTACACGCTGGGCCTCAGCATTATCATGCTCCGCAGCCTTACTTAACCAAGCAACCGCGCTTGTATCATCCTTTGTAACTCCATCTCCGTTAAAGTAGCAAATTGCGAGCTCATATTGAGCTTTGAAATCACCCTTTTCTGCGAGTTCTGTAAGCCTTTCGACAATGGCCAACTTTTTGTACTTGTTGATCATGCGCGTTAGGACAACGCACGCAATAATCAGAAAGGCTATAAGCACCCATGATGCCATCGCGTCATGTCCTTTCGAGTTGCATTTTACGGCGTCGCCGTTGACCTATGCGTGCCATTTTCGGCTGGAATTGGACAATTTCCGGTTTACTGGAGCAGCTAATGCTACGCACTGACTGGTGGACCCTGCAACCTGTCGCTGCGGAGGCGGCCGGGCCTTCAAGGGGGACAAGCGACGCGGTTCTTCTGACAGCCGATATTCGTCAGGCTCTCACCATAGACTGCCATGCGTCATAACACATCCTAGAGCGTAGTGTTTCTCTTTTAGATATGTCCCAGATGTTATCCCCTCAATGATCGATGCAAACGTGCACAATCCAAGAAATAGTGCGATTTGAAGATGACTTGCAAATACTATTCGGCTAAGTCCGTATGGAATAGCACACAACACGACACAGAGCAGGGCGAGCCGGAATGCATGACCGGGCCTTCCAAAAATCGCAAGAAAAAAGCATTTAAAAGCACTCTGAAGAAACACCGTACAGTAGATACTAGAGGCTCCAAAAAGAATGGCGATATTCAGAGGATACCAATACCATGTCTTACCCCACGCGCCCCATACTCCAAAACCAACATCTGCGAGGGTCAAAAGTAAAGCCATAATGTCCTTCTCCGTTCATCTCCGAACAAGGCATCTATTCCCAGCCCATCCTTAGAGCCAGCTTGCTTTCCTATGCCAGATTATCGGGTCTCGGCGGATGATAGTCAAGGGGGAATAAAGGGACAGACCAGAATGGCGCTCATTTAAGGCCGCTTGTGTTGTGGTGTATCTATTGCGAAGGGGGCATTCTTTGAACTGCGTCCTTGACTTGTTCAGCAGCTGAGGTAAAAAGGGACGGCCACCGTCTATCAGCCAAATGCCACTTGCTGCTTCGTTGAGGTATGGGAGATTCTTTGACATCAATCCCCGCGAAACGGCAAGTAGGAGGTATGCCAGCTCAGTCCACCGGCCCCGGCCGCGGAATCACCGGCGCGTTCGTGATCAGCGGGCGCACGGCGAGCCAGTCCACGCCCTGGAATTCCGGGTCGGGAATGGCGCGGACTTCTTCGTCGCCGAGGTAGGGGCACATGGCGTCCACCCAGGTGATGAGCCGCTGCAGGCTGACCGGGTCCACCTTCACGTCGTGGTGCTTGCCGCTGGAGGCGAGTTCCACCAGCGGGCTCTTATAGGAGAGGCTCGTCATGGGCTTGGGCGTAACGTAAGCCTGCGGGTCTATCTGCCCGTAGGCTTCGACCATGAGCACGCCAGCGAGGCCGAATCCGGGCTCGGGTTTCTCGGGGGGCGTGTAGGGCGCGCCCCAGGAGGGGCGGCCGATGAGCGTGAGGTAGGGCTCCGAGAAGGCGGGCGGCGCGGGCCGTTCGGTCATGTCGAAGGTCTTGCGCCCTTCGCCGTCGCCCTCGTGGCATTTCGCGCAGTACTGGTCGAGCACGGGCCGCACGTAGCGCGCGTAACTCACCGTGTTGTCGGGCCAGGGCGGCGGCGTAATCGCCTGCGGGGCCTTGCCGAGCGCGAGCGACTTTCCGCCCATCTTGGGCGAGCGGCTGTGCGATTCGTGGCAGCCCAGGCAGCCGCGGCTCTCGCCGGGCATGACGCCGATGAAGCTGCGCATGGTCTGGAGCGCGCGCATGTTTTCGTCGAGCAGTTGGAAGTGCAGGGCGCTGCCCGGCGGCGCCTCGAACGACGCGGAGCCGTCCGCCTCGATGGGCACGGTGCCGATGACGCGCTTGACGCCCTCGGACTGCACAGCAGACACCACGGGGCCCGTGGAAATGTAGGGCCGCTTGTACCAGTAGGTGTAGGTCTTCGAGTCAATCTGCATGACGCGCAGGAACTTGGCCTTGCCGCGCAGTTCCTCCGGCGCGTTCTGGTAGACGTTGTTGCTGAAAATCACGCCCGGCTTGGGGTTGTCGCCTTCGGCCATGGTCGGCCAAGCCACGCGGTCGGCGATGACCGGCGGCACGGGGCGCGCCTTGAGCGGCATGGCGTGGAAGATGTTGTTCACGCCCTCGTAGACCAGTTCGCGGTTGCCGTCCAGGTCCATCAGGTACAGCAGGAACTTGTCGTTCTTCTTCGCCGACACGAGAAAGTCGCTCTCGCTGACCGGATAGGGCGAGTAGTAGGCGCTGTACTTGCCCGAGGGGTGGTAGTCCGGCGACTCGATTGGGTCCACCGGGCCGTTGCCGCATTCGGGCCATTCCACGTCGGCGGTCACCTTGGTCAGGCCGTCGGGGAAGTTGAAGCCCTTGTCCGGGTCAATGATGCCCACCGACCCGGCGAACCAGTTGTGGTGCGCGCTTCCGGTGAACATGACCCGCCGCGTGCCGGGGATGTTGCGCGCGTCCTTCATCACGTCGGGCCACACGCTCTGGTTGCCCCAGAAGGTCAGCACCTGCGTGCCGTCGGGGTTGGTGGTCCACAATTTCTGCGCGCGCCACAGCGGCTTGTCGGTGTACTCCCAGCGCGTGTACACCACGCGGCCGTCCTCCATGACCGAGGGCGTGTAGTCCGGCTCGTTGCTGTAGGAGATGATGTAGACGTTCTTGCCGTCCGCGTCGCACCGGGTCAGCTCGAAGGAGTTGGTGGGCGGCATGCAGCGCACGTAGTTGTGCCCGCGCGTGGAGGTGAACACGATGTGGCCGTCGGGCGTGTAGACCGGGTCCAGATCGTCATAGGGGCCGTCGGTGAGCTGGGTGAAGCCGGTGCCGTCCGTGTTGATTTCGTACAGGTGGAATGACTTCTCGTTGTGCGGCTTGAAGCAGAACAGCACCTTCTTCCCGTCGAAGGACACGTCGGGCCGCCAGAAGGAGCCGTGCAGCGGCGCCTGCGGCATCAACTGCGTCAGTTTGCCGCCCGGCTCAAGTCCGTCGAGCATGAGCAGCCGCGCGCCGGGCACGGCCATGTAGCCGAGGCGGTGCCGCGTTTCATGGGGCCATTCGGAACCCTGCGGATAGGGCATGTCCACGAACAGGACCTTCGTGAAATCCACCGCGGGGTTCTTGAACAGGATGCCGCGCTTGATGGTCCGCGCCTGGAAGTAGAGGCTGTGGTCCGGCACGGCGGCGAGGTCGAACCGCTGTTCCAGGCGATCCAGCCGCGCCAAGTCATCGGAGAAATCCACCTTGTCCGGATGCTGCTTTGCGATGCGCGCCGCCAGCGCGCGCGCCCATTGAATCTCTTTCCTGGCGCGCGCACGCAGGGATTCTCCGTCGGCTTGAAACAGCCAGTCCACCTTCAGCGCGTCGCGCGCCTCTTCGGAGGTCAGGTCACGCGTTTCGGGCGTTTCGGGCTTCACATAGGGCGCCACGGGCTCGTTGACATGGGGCCGGTATTGCACCCTGCGGCCCGCGTCCAGCATCAGGTCAATCCATTCGGACGCGTATGCGGCATCCTCGCCGTGCGAGGCGAGCGCGTCAAACCGCTCCTGCAACCGGTCCGCCTCCTCCCATTTGCGTTTGTCATCTTCTGTCTGCGCCGCGATCTGGTGTTCGGTCAGCGGCTTGTACTCCGTGAGCAGCGTCAGCAGGTGTTCGGTCTGTGCGGGAACAAAATCGTCTTCCTTGGCGGAAAGATAATCGAGCGGTGAATCCCCTTCACTGCAGGTCATAAATGCGCCGTACTCATCCGGGAACCGGGCCTTGATTCGGCCCAGAATCACCTCGGCCAGATCGGCATCAGTATTACCCGCCCGCTTCACCAGTTTCTGCCGCGTCTGGGCCATGGTCTCGGCGAAGGTCGGCGCTTCCACGTAGACGCCCGCCGCAGCGGCATCCAATTCCTGCGAGGCCTTCTCGACCTCCGCCATGCCGTCGCGGTAGAGCCCCGCGATCTCCTGCGCGGTCAGCGCGTCGGCATAGAGCCGCAGATCGTCGAGCCCGCCCTGGAAATGCTCGTTGGTGCCGCCCGACGAACCGATGAAGGCGGGCGCAACGCCGCACATTGCAGTACCGCCGGGGCGGTCCATCGAACCCGCCTCTTTGCCGTCGAGGTAAACGCGCATGAACTGGCCGTCAAAGGTTGCCGCGCAATGGTGCCAGGTGCCGTCGAGCACCGCTTCCGGCCGGATGCGCGCATCGCACTCGACGTAGCCGCCGATGTTCAGCCCCAGCGACAGCACGGTGCCGCCTTCCTGAAAAGAGAAAAGGACGCGGTTGTCGCCGCATTCCTGGCGGAAAAGTTCGCGAAAGCCGCCCAGGTCGGTCGGCCGCGCCCAAACGGAAAGGGTGAGCTCAGGCATCGCAGTCTGTCCGAATCCGTCCGCGCGCAGCGCGTGTGTGCCATGAAGGTCCAGCGCGTTGCCGAACACGCCCCGGCGGGAGGCAACGGGCTCGGCGGACTGGAGCGCCATGGCGGAGGCGGGAGCGGAGTTCTGTACGAGACTTTCGGGCGGTGCGCCGTCAAAGGGCCAGTGGGCCAACGGCGCTTTGCCCGTATCCTGTGCAAAGGCCGGAGTGATGCCGGTCAGAACAATGGAAAGACCGAAAACAAACAACGCCGCCGTCCGCATGAAACGAAGAGAAGTGCCCATGTTGCGTATTCCCACGTTGAGTCAGTGCCTGTCCGCCATTATAGCCCAAGCACTTGACCGTCCCGCACGATTTTGCGGTTTCGCGGGCACCCTTTCTCCAATCCGTTCCGTTCTCCCGGCAATCTTTATGCCGGGTCTGTTACCATTTATCAGGGGGGGAAAGATGTAACACAAATGCCGGTCAGTTGTCTTGTAGACAAGGCGAATTGGATCAACCACATGTGCGGTAGGGCACAAAAGGTGCGGTTTCGCCGTGCTTACAACAGCAACCTCATCTCAACAACGCGAGGCAAACCCAGTGACAACAGGTAGTTCAGACGAGTTGGTCATGGCGGGTTGTGCGGAGAGCATCGAGTACCGCTGGGCGGTTTGCAGTACGAAACTCTGGGCACCGCTGCGGGCGGCCGTGCGTCTGGCCCGGGGCCTTTCCTGGACCTTTGGCGCCTATTTCCTCTCGCTGCTGGCGTCCCTGGCGGGCCTGTTTTCGCGATCCCTCGCCGAACGGTGGCAGCGGGACATTTCACGCCGGTGGATCAACGGCATGCCGGCCCGGCTGGGCGTGTGCATCACGATTGTCGGCCGCCTCCCTCAAACGCCCTATTTCCTCGTGAACAACCACATCACCTGGCTGGACTTTCTGGTCATGAACGCGCTGTGCGCCGCGCGGGCGGTGGTCATGGAGGAGATGGTCAGCATGCCCGTCATGGGCAGGCTGTTCCACGGGCTCAATGCCATTCCCACACGGCGCGTGGCCGAGGACACGCCCGCCTGCATTGCCGAAATGATGGCCACGCTGCGGCGCGGGGAAGACCTGATGATGGCCCCGGAGGGCAACATCAGCCCCGGCCGCGAGGTGCGCCGTTTCCGGCCCCGGCTCTTTGAGGCAGCCGTGCGGTGCAATTTCCCGGTGCATTACGCAAGCATCACCTACCGCACCCCCAAGGGCTGCCCGTCCGCCGCGGAACGGGTGCTGTTCGGGCCGGACCCGCACTACCCATGGCCGGACGGCAGGATTCCCGAGGGCGAATTCGAGGGCTGGGGCAAACAGCGCACCTTTTTGGGTCATCTGGTCCGGCTGCTCGCCCTGCCCTATGCCGAGGCCGTGGTGCGCTTCGGGCCTGAACCCATCCGCGGAGCGCACCCCGTACAGCTTGCCGCCGCCCTGCAGCAGGCCGTGTCAGACATCTTCGTTCCCGTGCAGGGACATCCCAAAAAGACCTCTTGCGACGGGTTACTTGCCCGGGACCGGGTCGGGTGACGCCCAGTCCCCGTCCATGCGAACCGGCATGCTGAACACCCGTTCGCCCGACCGGTCGCAGAAGTAGAGCCGTGACTCGGAGGGCTTGCGCGTGTTGCCGTCGGCCCAGAAGGCGTAGAAATCGGGATGGGCATTGAGCGGACGCCGCACGTGGGAATGGTTGTACCGGCTGTTCTGCGTCACCTGCCGCAACTTCGACCACGTTTCACCGCCGTTGTCACTGGTCCACACCGCCACCTCGCCGCCGGGATTGTACGGCTGCGGGCCCGGTTCGGTGGGACCGATGATGCGCCAGTGTTTCTTCCCCTCAATGTACAGGCTGCCGGAATCGTAATTGTTGTCTGAAACGGCAACCTCGGCAACGGCCCACTTCTTTCCGGTCCACCGCGCCACGCGCCAGGTGTGCGGTGCGCATTCCGGACCCGGTTGCCAGCCCTTGCTGGTGACATACAAAATGGCGGGCTTGCCGGACGGGGTGTAATTCAGGTCCTTCACATAGACAAGCAGCTTCTCCGCCGCGTAGTCATGCACCAGCGCATTGCTGGTTGAACGGGTCACCGGCGTCTGCACCGGTTCTCCGGCGGCGTTCTTCCAGGTTGCGCCCATGTC
>CALDSM010000342.1 GCA_937923585.1 uncultured bacterium | reverse complement strand
GACCACCGAGATCTACACTCTTTCCCTACACGACGCTCTTCCGATCTTATACCATGTCCGAACAGCTAGCCGACCTGCGCACCATCAAATTCCTGCTCCACGAGGTGCTGAATCTTGATGGCCTTCTCCAATACCCCTACTACGAGGACCACTCCCACGAAACCTTCGACATGGCCGCCGACACGGCCTACCAGCTTGCCCACGAGGTCTTCTGGCCCAGCTACCAGGAATTCGACCAGGAGGGCGCGCAGTTCGACGGGAAGAAAGTGTCCGCGCCCGCGGCGATGCACGAGATTTGGAAACAGTGCACCGAGGGCGGCTGGATGGCACCCCACATGTCTTATGAAGACGGCGGCCAGCAGTTTCCCATTACCATTCACGCGCTGGCCTGCTTCCTGTTCAACTGCGGCAACACCGCCGCCGCCATGTATCTCGGCCTCACCTACGGCGCCGCCCACCTGATCAAGACTTTCGGGTCCAAGGAGCTTCAGGACAGGTACATGGGCCCGCTGTTGGCGGGCCGTTTTGCCGGGACCATGGTGCTCACCGAGCCCGACACGGGCACCTCCGTCGGCGACATGACCACCACGGCCTCCAAGTCGCCCGACGGCGGCCACTGGCTGATGCGCGGCAACAAGCGCTTCATCTCCGGCGGCGACCACGACCTCACCGAGAACATCATCCATCCCGTGCTTGCGCGCACCGAGGGCGCGCCGCCGGGCATCAAGGGGCTCAGCCTCTTTATCGTGCCCAAGTACCGCGTCAACGACGACGGCAGCATCGGCGAGTGGAACGACGTGACCACCACGGGCATCGAGCACAAGCTGGGGCTCAAGGGCTCCGCCACCGCCTCGCTCACCTTCGGCGACAGGGGCGACTGCCGCGCGTGGCTCGTCGGCGAACTCAACCAGGGCCTGAAGTACATGTTTGAGCTGATGAACATGGCGCGCGTGTTCACCGGCATGCAGGCCGTCGGCGTTGCGTCCGCCGCCTACCACTGCGCGCTCGAATACGCGCGCATGCGCCTTCAGGGCCGCGACATCACCAGCAGGGACCCGCTGGAGCCGCAGATCCCGATCATCCAGCACCCCGACGTGCGGCTCATGCTCCTGAAGCAGCGCGCCGTTGTCGAGGGCTGCCTCGGCCTCTTCCTCTACTGCGCCCGCGTGTACGATGAGGAACACGCCGTCACGGACCCCGAAGAGCAGCAGCGCCTGCATCTGTTGCTTGAAATGCTCACGCCCTGCTGCAAGGCCTACGGCTCCGACGCCGCCTTTGAGTCCATCCGCCTCGCCATCCAGTGCCACGGCGGGTCGGGCTACTCCGAGGACTATCCCGTCGCGCAAATGCTGCGCGACTGCAAGGTCTTCTCCATCTATGAGGGCGCCAACGGCATTCAGGCGCTCGACCTGCTCGGCCGCAAGGTGCCCATGATGGGCGGCATGGCTGTCCAGGCGCTCAACGCCGAAGTCGGCAAGACCATCGCCGAAGCCAAGGCGCTCGCGCCGCTCAAAGACCTTGCTGAAAAGATCGAAGCGCTGCAGAACGAGGTTGTCCGCGCCACCATGCATCTCGGCATGAAGGGCATGTCCGGCGAAGTGCACCTTTTCATTTGCAACGCCACCGCCTACCTTGAAATGTTCTCCCAACTCGCCATTTCATGGCAGTTGCTCATGCAGGCCGTCACCGCGCAAAAGGCCCTCGACGCCGGCACCACGGAGGAGAACTTCTACCGCGGCAAGATCGAAACCGCCCGCTGCTACGCCGGCTACAACGTGCCCCACGCCATGGCCACCGCCCAAATGCTCACCAGCGACGAGCGCACCGCCCTGGACTTCAAGCCGGAGTGGTTCTGAGCGGAACCGAATAGCATGGAATCACACAGGGTGTGAATGTCGTGCCAGGCACATCCACCATTGGCATCTGGCGGTCCGTGGGGGCACGGAAAATCACGCGGCCGAGTCAAGCGCTCTTGGAAAATTGTGGAGTTGCGGCGGCACCGCGCCGCGCCCACCGCTTTCCATCCGCTGTCGGCCCTTACTGGTTAACTCCGCAGCCGCCCACGATGGACACTGTCGAATAGAACCCGCTGGACGTGAGGTAATTGTAGTAGATGGGGCCCAGATTTCGGCCAAAGACGACCACCACAAAGTTGCCCAGTTTGAGCGCCACCGTGTCCTGCACATCGCCGAGGGGGCATGCGCTGACATTTGACACGAAATCGGACAACTTGCCCTTTGCCGTGGTGACGGTGAAAGTCGTTCCGTTGAAGGTGGTGGTTATGGAATCACCGGGCTTGAAGGATGTGGGGGCAAGCTTCTGTGCGGAGGCCGCTATTCCCGGAAGCAGGAAGAGGTCGTCAAGAACCTTGTAGTTGTAGACCCAGCCGCCCGTTTCGGCCGCATATGTGAACGTGGTGTTGTCGTTAGCGGCATGGTCTATGATCGTGAACTTCCAGCACTGGCACCCGTTGATGATGAAGGAGTCCGTGATTTCAGAGCTAACGCCGTTGTTCGCCGCAGTCACCCATTTGTTGCCGACCGCAAACGGATAATAGTCGCAGAGCGACAGGGTTGACTTTGCGACCACCAGGTTCACCAAAGACCCGGGAGTCAGCATGGTCCCTCCTGTCGGGCTTTGGCTGATGACCCCGCCTTCCGCCACGGTCGCGCTGTATTCCTGCGTCACTGTTCCCACGGCCAGACCCGCCCCGGTGATGGCCGTCTGGGCATTTGTCTGGCTCATGCCGACAACATGGGGTGTCGGCACGGGGGCAGGACCCTTCGAGACGACGAAATTGACCGCAGTGCCCGGAATCATCACCGTGCCTGCGGCCGGGTCCTGGCCGATCACGCTGCCTGCGGGCACCGTCGCGCTCCAGTCCTCCGTCACAGCCCCCACGGAGAACCCGGCACCGGTAATCGTGGCCCGCGCGTCCGATTGGGCTCTTCCCACGATGTTCGGAACCGGCACCGGTTGCGGCCCCTGTGAAACGACCAGGTCCACAGGGCTCCCTGGAAGCGCCAGGGAACCGGGGGGCGGGTTCTGGCTCATCACGCTTCCGGCGGGCACCGTCCCGCTGGAACCCTGCGCCACGCTGCCCAGGGAAAGGCCTGCACCCGCCAAGGCCGCTTCCGCGTCCGGCTGTGTCTTGCCCAGCACATCGGGCACCGCCACCGGTTGCGGACCCCGGGAAACAACCAGATTCACCACCGTGTCGGGAGGGGCGAGCGTTCCCGCCGTCGGGTCTTGGCTGATTACACTGCCTGCCGGAACGGTGGCGTGGTAGTCTTGGGCAACCGTGTCCACCGCAAATCCCGCCCCCGTGATGGCCGCCTCCGCTTCCGCCTGCGGGCGGCCCGCCACATCGGGTACGGCCGCCAGTTGCGGCCCAAGGGAGCACAACAGGTTTATCGGGGTGTCGGGTTGGACTAGTTTCCCCGCCCCAGGGTCCTGGCTGATTACATTGCCCGGGGGGACGGTGGCACTGTAGGCCCATCGGATGTTTCCCACTGTGAATCCCTGCAGGAGCAGCGTTCCCTGTGCCTGGGCGAGCGGGGTGTTAGTAATGTCCGGAACCGGCACCGAACCGGGCTTTACGCAGCCGCCAATGGTGACATTTGCATACCTGTTTGCCAGAGCCAATGCCCGAAGCGCCGGATTTTGACTGGTCACGATGCCCGGGGAGCCCGGGGAAGCACCCAGAAGGTCCGTTCCACCCCCCCCGCCAGGAACCGAGGGCGTCCCGGTCGGCGTTGGTACCACGGATGTGGGGTTGGGAATGACAAACGGGACTGTTCCGGAGCATCCGCCCACCGCAACGGCTGCAAGAAGTACCGCCACTATCAGAACCGAATGCCGTCCTATGGGATGAACGTACATACTCTTCTCCTTACGACCCCGCATATTTCTTTATTGGCAAGGGGTTGGCGTGCCAATTTCAGAGAATGACCTGACAGTATCATGCGCTGCGGTGCTAAACCGGTGCAGCCTCGGTGTTTCCGCCATTTCCCACGACGATGCGCGCCGACCATGCGTACCCGTCATGGAACACACGATGGAACCCATCTATTCAGTCAGACCCTGTCCAACGCAAAACAGTTTCTCACATGCGGGTGTCTTTGGCGTCTGCCTGCTTCGCGGGTGCGGTGAAACTACCGGGACCCGCAACCGTCCGGCAACATCACCCAACAATTTCATGCATTCCTTTTTCGCCGCAAACGTTCCCGCAATGACGGCAATTCGATTGGAGGCGGGCGGGGGGCGGGGGAATCCGAATGGAGAGTAGCGCAGCCGCGCGGCGCGCAGGCTGGCAGATAGTCTTGGGGAAGGGGGCGTGAGGCAGATGGCATGCCTTGCGGTGTCCCGCCGCTGCGCTACTCTGATGAAATCCGGCCGGTTTCCCGCAACGAGAGAGGGGGGCCGCCAAGACGCAGCAGAGCAGGTACTCTTGGGGAAGGAGTGACGTGAGGCAGATGGTGGCTTGCGCCCCGCGGACCCGCCCTCTCTCTTTGGGAAACCCGTTGAATGGCAATAATGGCAAATGAGGCGGAACGTGGCGCTGGCAGAGCAGGTACTCTTGGGGAAGGAGTGACGTGAGGCAGATGGTTGTGGTGCTGCCGCGCGCCCCCGTCGCCGCCTCTGAAGGGCATGATTGATGAAGACCGGGTTTCTTCGGATTCAACTGTCGGAAAGGGTCAGGGGCTGGTGACCGCGACCTCCGTGAAGGAAGTTTCGATCAGGCCCGTTGTGTAGTCGGGCAGCACGCTGATGTGCAGCACGCCGTTGCCCGCGAGCAGCGCCGGATTCGGCACCGGCACCGTGTAATCGTCGGCGGTCTTGTTGTTGAAGGCATCCGGCTCGACGTGCGCCTTGAACAACGGGCGCATGTTGTTGTCTGACACGTACAGGTCGTAACCCGCGTGGTTTGCCGCAAACGGGTCGGGTTTCCACTCGAGGTGGATTTCGCTCACCGGCGCCCGTTTGGTTTCCACCACGAACACCTGTTCGGCCCGCAGGAGGCGCTGCGCGCGTCCCTCCGGTCTGGCGCGAAAAGCCCTGGCCGCCGCCGTTTCCGGACGCAGCGTCTCGGCCCGGGCAACCAGTTCACTGACGCTGACCTTCTTGCAGGCCAGCGTCTTCGTTTCGTGCCCCACCTGTGTTTGTTCACCGTCCCCGAGCACGGTGAAGGTGTTTTCGTTCTCTACCTGCACTTCACCCTTTATCACGGTCACCCGGGTCGCGTCGTCCAGCACCTCGACGCCGAACACCGTTCCGAACACCGTAACCAGTCCGTGCGGGGTGCTGACCCGGAAATACCGTTCCCCCTGGCCCACGCTGCAATGAACCGAGCCAGATTCCAGCCGGAACTCTCTCGCGCCGTACACCTTGATCCGTGAGTCGGCAAACACGCGCACTTCTGAATTGCCGTCCAACCCCAGAATAAGACCGCCGTCATGCCCTGTTTCATAGCGAACCCGCGCGCTGACGGGGTCGCTGGCATGCACATCGCGCCGCGCGGGCGCCGTCTCGGTGCTGCTCGACACCGTGCCGCGCTGCAGGAGCACCAGGCCGGCCGTCCGGTCCGGCGCCGGCTGATTGGCGGACCACGACCCCCACAGTACCATTCCCAGCACCACCACGAGCATCGGTGCAAACACCGGAATCCACGCGCGCAGATGGCCGAAGGCACCCTGCTCCTCGGGATGCTTGGCGCGCTGGGTCATGGCGTGGTTCAGCGCGTGCGGCGTGTCCATCTCGGGCAGATGCGCCATGACCTGCGGTGCCAGGTCCTTGCGCAACCGGTCCGGAGACAGTGTGTCGTGCAAAAACGCCATTGTGCCGCGGGCGGATTCAAGCGTTCCGCGGCATTCCGCGCATTCCTGAACGTGCTGTTCCAGAACGAGCCTTTCCTCTCCGCCGGCCTCTCCGTCGAGATAGGCCGTGAACAGGGTCTTTACTTGCCCGCACGACGCCACGGAAATTCAACCTCCGACACGTTTCGCTGCGCGAGCATCCCGCGCAACTGGTTCATGGCCCGGTGGAGAATGGCCCGGATTTCCTCGGGCGTATCCCCCGTGAACCGGGCGATTTCCTCATAACTCAACTCTTGCATGTACCGAAGCACCACCGGAAGCCGGTACCGGTCCGGCAGTGCGTCTATCGCCTCATGCACCTGTTCCTGCCGCTCGGCGGCGTTCAGCGCCGCCTCCGGTCCCCGGCGTGCGTCTTCAATGGAGAGCAGCCGCCGGTGCGGCATTTGGGCTTCGCGATGCACCCGCGCGATGTGCTTGCGCAGCCAGTTGGCCGCCGTGCGCGTTGTGATTCCCCGAAGCCACGGTCCGAACCGGTTCGGGTCCTTGAGCGCCCGCAGGTTGCGGTAGGCCGACCAGAATGCCTCCTGGGCCACGTCCTCCGCCGCGCCGTATCGGCCGGCATAGTAGAACGCGGTGGCGTACACGGCAGACTGATAGCGCTTTACCAGCGCCCCATACGCCTCCGTGTCGCCCGCCAAGCATTCGATGATCAAGTCCGCATCCGCAGGATGCATGCTGTTTCCTTCCCCAAGGTCAGCCTCACATCAAACAAACATGCCACGCTCAACTGGCATAAGATGATTAAAATGTTATACCCAAGTGGCTTTGGCGGGCAATGGTGTTGTGGATCGTTCCGAAATGGAACACTGCGCCAGAGGGCGGTTGCGGAGGAGGCCTCGGATTATTCTTGGGCGGTCTTGGGGACGTAGTAGGTCAGTACGGCCCCTTTGCCCTCAAGGGTGTATTCGGGGACGCTGCCGGGTACCAGGACCGTCGCGCCGCGGCGCAGACTTACCCGGACGGAAGAGCCTGCAAGGATGTCAGCGCTCCCAGCGAACACTGTTATATTGTCGTTCACGGCGACCACGAGATGGAAGGAGCCGGTGCCTTTCTGCCTGAGGCAGGGGCCGGAGACCAGCGTGCGCTCTGCGACGAAATGGCGGCATATGCTGAGCAGTTCCCGGTGCTGACCCTCCGCGGTGAAGGGTGTTGGGACGGACGGGCCGGCGTGGGAGGAGTGGAAGCTGATGGACTCCATGGCCTTGTCGAGGTGCAGTTCGCGGGGCTGGCCCCGGTCATCCACCCGGTTCCAGTCATGGACGCGGTAGGTGAGGTTGCTGTTTTGCTGGATCTCGGCGAGCAGGATACCGCCGCCGATGGCGTGGACGGTGCCTGCCGGAACGAATACCGAGGTGTCCGGCGGCGCCGGGAAGCGGGTCATGCATGCTTCGACGCGGCCTTCGGCCACGGCCGCCGTGAAGGACTCGCGGGTGGTGCCCGGTGCCAGGCCGCACACCAGCTCGGCACCGGGGTCGGCCTCCAGCACGTGCCACATTTCGGTCTTGCCCACGTCCG
>CALDSM010000341.1 GCA_937923585.1 uncultured bacterium | reverse complement strand
CATACGAGATCTGATCGTGACTGGAGTTCAGACGTGTGCTCTTCCGATCTGAGGCCCGTCATGATGCCGTGGCTGAACATCTGGACCACGGCGCCCTTGAGCCCCATGACCGTAAGCGTCGCCACGCCGAACAGCACGAACCCGCAGTGGCTCACCGACGAGTAGGCGGTGAAGTACTTGAGGTCCTTCTGCATCACCGCGCCGAGCGAGCCGTACAGGATGTTGATGGTGGTCAGGCCCATGAAGAACAGGCCCCACACCTTCGCACCCTCGGGCAGCAGGTACACGCCGATGCGCAGCGCGCCGTAGCCGCCGAGCTTCATCAGCACGCCCGCGTGCAGCATGGACACGGCCGTCGGCGCCGAACTGTGGCCGTCGGGCGACCACGTGTGCAGCGGGTAGAGCGCGCCCAGCACGCCGAACCCGACGAAGATCATCGGGAACACCCAGCTTTGAAAGTCCTTGGAGAACGAGGCCTGCGCCAGCGCCTGCAAATCGAAGGTGTGCAGGCCCGACACATGGTACATGGCAAAGAAGCCGACCAGCACGAAGGCGCTGCCCACGAGCAGCATCAGCGTCAGCTTCATGGCGGAGTATTCTTTGGGGCCCGTGCCCCAGATGCCGATAAGCAGGTACATCGGCAGCACCGCCAGTTCGTAGAACATGAAGAACAGGAACAGGTCGAAACTGACGAACACGCCGAACACGCCCGTCACCAGCAGCAGCAGCAGCGCGAAGAACTCCTTGGTCCGGCTCTCCACGTTCCAGCTTGCCAGTGTGCCCGTGAAGATGATGATGGAGGTCAGGATGATCATGGACACCGAAATGCCGTCCACGCCCACGAAATACTGGATGCCCAGCGACTCAAACCACGGGATGCGCTCGACAAAATACAGCTTGGTCAGTTTCGCCGCCATCGTGGCCGCCGTGTCCGGCGCCGCCGCAACCCAGTAGCGGTAGGTAAGCAGCGCCGTCAGCGCGAGCTGGATGCCCGTGCCGGTCGCGGAGATCCAGCGGACCGCCTTCCACCGGCTTGCGGGGGTGAAGATCACCGCAAGCGTGGTGATGAACGGCACTGCTATCAGCCAGCTAAGCAAACCCATGAAAAGAGCAATTCCTCTAGATTAGCGCGGCCCAAAGGACCAGCAGCACCAGCAGGGCGCCGCCCGCATACCATGTTCCATACGACTGCACCTGCCCCGTCTGCATCCAGCTGAACAGGTAGCCCGAGGCGCGCGTCGCCCAGGCGGACACGTTCACACCGCCGTCCACGACGGTGCGGTCAAACCATGCAATCGGGCGGGAAACCAGATTGAAGATAAGCCGGTGGGTCACGAACAGGTAGACTTCGTCCACGTAGAATTTCTGCTTGACGACGGTGTACACGCCGCCCAACGAGCGGGCAACGGCGTCCGCGCGGCTGCCCGAACCGGTGTAGAGCAGCAGTGCCATGCCGGTGCCCAGCAGCGCCGCAACGGTCGCGGGAATGGCGATGGCGAAATTGATGCCGTGGTGCCCCGCATGCTCCGCTCCAATGCTGACGAACTGCGCCATGGGGACATAACCCGCCACCACGCTCAGCACGGCCAGGATTGCCAGCGGAATCCACATCACCGGCGGCGCCTCATGGGCGTGGCGCGCATGGTCGCTGCGGTAGTCGCCCCAGAAGGTGACCAGGTAAATGCGGAACATGTAGAAGGCGGTAAGGCCCGCCACGAACAGGGCCACGCCGAAGATGACCGTGTGGCCGTTGCCCAGCGCCGACGCCAGGATCTCGTCCTTGGAGAAGAAGCCGGACAGCGGCGGGAAACCGCTGATGGCCAGCGTGGCAATCAGGAAAGTCGCATGCGTAATCGGCATCCTGCGCCGCAGCCCGCCCATGTCCCAAATCTCGTTGCTGTGTACGGCGTGGATGACCGCGCCCGCGCCGAGGAAGAGGAGCGCCTTGAAGCAGGCGTGCGTGAACAGGTGGAACATGGCGGCCGTGTAACCGAGTGGGCTGTCCATGGTGGCCACGCCCAGCGCCAGCATCATGTACCCGAGCTGGCTCAGCGTCGAGAAGGCCAGCACGCGCTTGATGTCGTCCTGGCAGGTGCCGATGATCGCCGCGAAGAGGCTCGTGAACGCGCCCACACAGGCCACCACCATCAGCGCCGCGCCGCTCACCGCAAAGGCCGGGAACATGCGCGCCACGAGGTAGACGCCGGCCACCACCATCGTCGCCGCGTGGATCAGCGCCGACACGGGGGTCGGGCCCTCCATGGCGTCGGGCAGCCAGATGTGCAGCGGGAACATGGCGCTCTTGCCGGCCGCGCCCATAAACACCAGCACCATCGCCACGGTCAGCAGCGTGACGCCCAGCGAGGCGGCGGCCAGCGCGCCGAATTTGGCCAGGAACTCGGGGCTGGTCAGGTAAAGGAAATCCATCGGCTGCAGGGGCATGGCGCAGTGGGCGGCCGTGCGGGCCGTCACCGCGGGGGAAGCCTCGGCGAAAAGGCTGAAGCCGAAATAGCCCAGCACCAGCACGCCAATCAGGAAGCCCAGGTCGGCGAAGCGCGTGACGATAAACGCCTTCTTCGACGCGGCCACGGCGGACGGCTTCCGGTAATAGAAGCCAATCAGCAGGAAACTGCTCACGCCGACCAGTTCCCAGAACACGTACATCTGCACGATGTTCGGCGCGGCCACCAGCCCCAGCATGCTGAACGTGAACAGGTTCAGGTAGGCGAAGAAACGGCCAAAGCCGTCGTCTCCCTTCATGTAGCCGATGCTGTAGAGGTGGACCAACGTGCTCACCGTGGTGACCACCAGCATCAGCAGCACCGAAATGGGGTCCACAATCACGCCGACATTCACCGACAGCCCCGCCTGGTAGCGCAGCCATTCAAAGGCCCACGGGACCAGCACGGGATGCTCGCCGCCGGGCGGGCACAGCGTGTAGTACTCATAGGCGATGCCGCAGGCGACGACCCACGAGCAGAACACCGCCAGCGTGGCGACGATGCCGGAAAGCTTTGCCGAAAGCGGCCGGATGAACAGCCCCACCAGGGTAAACGAGACCATCGGGAACGCCGGCACCAGCCACGCGTGCCGCAGCGCAAAGCCCAGTTGTTGGATGTCAATCTCAGTGGTGGTCATGGCGGCTCTTGTATTGCTTGTTGATGTTGGCCAGCACTTCTTTGTTGAACGTGACCGGCCCCTCAATGGGGATTACCGGGTCCTGCATGGTGTTCATTTGGTTTACGTCCACCGTGCCGCGGTAGCGGTACAGTGCCACGAAGATGGCCATGCCCACCACCACCTCGGCCGCGGCCACGGCGATCACGAAGATCGCCATCACGCTGCCGTCCACGCGGGCGGGCAGGCAGAACCGGTTGAATATGACGAAGTTCATCGCCGCCGAGTTCAGCATCAGCTCCACCGCCATCAGAATGCCGACGGCGTTGCGCCGCGTGAGCAGCCCGTAGAGGCCGATGGAGAAAACCACGGTGGCCAGCAGGAGCCATTCGCGGACGCCGGGCGTGAAGGAGGCGATGAACTCAAACAATTGGTTCATGACGCCCGCCCTCCCGTCTCATCGTCGCGCTGGCTGAGCGGGCTGTACACGTCGGTCTCGCCGGGCAGGTCGCCGCCGCTCGTGAAGGGCTGGTCGGGCGGCGGCGTCTTGCGGGCGATAACGATGCCCCCAATCATGGCCGCCAACAGCAGCAAAGAGATTACCTCGAAGGGCGCCACGTAGCCGCCGGGCCCCATGTCCAGCAGCGCCTTGCCGATATCCAGCGCGTCGTTCGCCGACGACTTTCCGGCGGTGTCCACCGCAAAGGGGGAGGCGCACAGGGCCGTGCCGGAAAGGGCCAGAAACGTGATGGAGACAACCGCGCCCACGAACTTGCGCCGAAGCGTGGGGTTGTCCTCCAGCAGTTCGCCCGAGCGGGTCAGCATGATGGCGAACACAATCAGCACCACGATGCCGCCCACGTAGACCAGGATCTGCACACCCGCAAGGAACTGCGCGTCGAGCATGACGTAGAGGCCCGCGGTGGTGCTCAGCGCGCCCATCAGCGCGACGGCCGCGCGCAGCAGCTTGCGCGTGTTGACCACGGCCAGCGCCAAAAGGACCGTCGCGGCGGCCACACCCCAGAACAGAATCGTGTAGATGGCGGAAGCGATCACGATGACGCCCCCTCCCCGCCCGGCGCGGTCTCCCCGCGGGGTGTGCCCAGCGCGCGGACGGTCGGCAGCGCGTGGCCGTTCATGGGGACCTGTCCGCCGTATGCGTCAATCTTGGTCATCATCGCCTCGCGCGCCTCCAGATTCTCCTCCTTCAGCAGCACGTTGGCCGTGGGCCCGGCGTAGCGGTTCAGGGTGTACACCAGCAGCCGCCGGTCATAGACGGCGTTTTCGAAATCGTGCGACATCTCGAGCGCGCCGAAGGCGCAGGCCTCGACGCAGGCGTTGCACATGACGCAGGAGTCCATGCGCCAGATGTACCGTTCAATTTCATTCTTGCCCGTGACCGCGCCCTTGCGCGTTTCGAGAATGATCGAGCCGTTCGGGCAGGCGCGCTCGCAGCTACCGCAGCCGTTACAGCTCTGGTAGCCGTGCTCGTCGAACTTGAACCGGAGGCTGGCGCGGTAGCGTTCGGGGAACCGGAGCGTGGCCCGGTTTTCCGGATACTGCCGCGTCACCACTTTCGACGGGCGGATCAGATAGCCAAAGGTGAGGCGCATGCCGTCCATCAGGCTTTTGAGCGAAAACAGGAAGCGCGCCGGGTAGCTCTGCCGCCTGAAGCGCGGCACCACCGACACGGGAACCGTCACGCCGGCGAAGGCGCGCGTTTCGTGTTTCACATCGCTGAAGTCAACTCGTCCCATGCTGGCCTTTTTTTTTCGCCGCCCCGTCTAGGGCGCCGTGATTGCAAAGGGGTAAAGGTTGTACAGCACCACCAGCGCCGCCGCGAACAGGTTCGCGAAGCCGATGGGCAGCAGCACCTTCCATTCGAGGTACATCAGCTGGTCCACCCGCAGGCGCGGGAAGGTCCAGCGGAACCACATGATTACGAACACCACCAGGGATGTCTTTCCGAAGAACCACAGCACGGGCGGGATCAGGTCCATCGCCCCGTTGAACGCGCCCCCCGTGCCGATGTGGAAGGGCATCCACCCGCCCAGGAACAGCGTGGCCGCCATGGCCGACACGACAAACATGTTGATGAATTCGGCCAGGAAGAAGAAGGAGAAGCGCAGGCCGGAATACTCGGTGTGGAACCCGGCCGCCAGTTCCGACTCGCCCTCGGGAATGTCGAAGGGGGTCCGGTTGATTTCGGCGGTCACGGCGATCACGAAAATGATGAAGGCGACCAGACCGACGCCGTGGGCCCGCCAGATCCACCAGCCCGCGTCCTGGCTTTGCACGATCTCCGCCAGCGACAGGCTGCCCGAGAAGAGCACCACCACCAGCAGCGCCAGCGTGGCGGAAATCTCGTAGGAGATGATCTGCGCGCCGGCGCGCATCGCGCCGACCATGGACCATTTGTTGTTGGAGCTCCAGCCGCCCAGCAGGATGCCCATCACGCCGAAGCCGCTCACGGCCGTCACGTAGAGCACGCCGATGTTGATGTCGGTGATCTGCAGGATGGGACTGTAGGGCAGCACGCCCAGCACCATCACCGTGGCCAGCATAGAGAGGAACGGCGCCAGCAGGTGCATGGCCTTGTCGGCCCGTTCGGGGATGACATCCTCCTTCAGCAGCAGCTTTATCGCGTCCGCCACGGTTTGAAGAATGCCGTGCCAGCCCACGCGCATCGGCCCCACCCGGCACTGGAAATGGGCGGCTATTTTGCGCTCCGCGTAAATGAGCAGCAGGCCCACCAGCGTCAGGAGCGCGCCCAACCCGGCCAGCGCGGCCGCGATGTAGGCCAGCGCGGGGATCCAGGAGCCGTCCGCGAGGGCCTGCGCCGTCCGTTCCGAAACGGTAACGGTCTTGAAGGCGCCCTGGGTCGCGGCGAGGGTCAGGCATGTCATGGTTGGCATGGTCATCGGGTCACCGATCAATGTCCGGGATTACGAGGTCCAAACTGGACTGAATGGTAATGATGTCTGCAATGCGCCAGCCCGGCGCGATCGCCGTCACGGCCCACATGTTGTTGAAATTGGGGGAGCGAAAATGGAGCCGGTGGGGGTTCGGGCTCTTGCCGTCAGAGACAAGCATCACGCCCAGTATGCCGCGCGCGGTCTCAATCTGCTCGTAGTATGCGCCTTCGGGGACAGTGATGCGCGCGTTCGCCCGGATCACATTGACGGGCCCCTCGGGTATGTTCTCGACCAACTGTTCAATGATGCGCAGGGACTGCCGGATCTCCTCCATGCGCACATAGTAGCGGTCCCAGCAGTCGCCCCTGGTGCCGATGGCGACGTTGAACTCGACATCGCCGTACCTGCCGTAGGGTGCGGTCTTGCGCAGGTCGAGGGGGACGCCGCTGCCGCGCAGCACGGGGCCGGTGCAGCCCAACGCAACCGCCTTCTTCGCGTCCATAATGCCGACGTTCCGCAGGCGCTCCTGGAGAATCACATTGCCCGAAAGCAGTGTGTCGTACTCGTCCACAATCGGCCCCAGGTATTTGAGCAGTTTTTTAACCTTCTCCTGGAAATCGGGAAGGATGTCAAACATGACGCCGCCAGGTCGCACATAGTTCATCGTGAGCCGCGCGCCTATGGTCTCTTCGAAAAGCTCGCTGATGATTTCGCGGTCGCGGAAGGCGTACAGAAACGCGGTAAACGCGCCCAGGTCCATGCCCAGCACGCCCCACCACAGCATGTGGCTCTGAATGCGCTGCAGTTCCGACATCAGCGTGCGGATCGTCTCGATGCGGCCGTTTGTTTCAATGCCCGCCGCCTTCTCCACCGCCCTGGCCACAACCCAGTTGTTCATGATCGCCGAGAAATAGTCCAGGCGGTCCGTGAGGTGGATGACCTGGCGCGGCGTGATCTTCTCGCACATCTTCTCAATGCCGCGGTGCACGAAGCCCGGTACCGGAATCACTTCCTTCACCGTCTCACCGTCAAGGCGTATCACCAGGCGCAGTGAGCCGTGGGCGATGGGGTGCTGCGGCCCCATGTTCACGAAGTACTCCTGTGTTGACAGCTCGCTGCTGCCCGCCGCCGGCGGCGTCAGGAGTTCATCCAATGTCCGTATCTTAATCGCCATCGTCGCGTCCAGTATCCATAAAGGTCATTGCGGCCGCTGCAGCATGTTCTTGTCTTCGTAGTCTTTTCGGAGCGGATACCCTGTCCAGTCGTCCTCCAGAAACAACCGCCGCAGGTCGGGATGGTTGTCGTAGGGAGATCGGAAGAGCACACGTCTGAACTCCAGTCACGATCAGATCTCG
>CALDSM010000340.1 GCA_937923585.1 uncultured bacterium | reverse complement strand
GTGACATGAAACAATTTCCCATGTGTTTGATTGCCATGCTCGTGTTAATTGCCGCGCTACTGCCGCTTTCAGGCTGCCGATCGTCCGTGCTGCCGACGGGCTTCCCGATGGAGGGTCTGGCGCAAATCAAGCCGGGTCATGCCATGCGCGCCTCTACCTGCGACCCAAACTGGAAGGACGGCAACGGCGATGCGCGGCCCATCGCGCCGGGCAAGACGCTGGTGCTGGCTGACCTGAAGGGGCCGGGCCAAATTACGCACCTGTGGAACACCGTCGCGGCGCAGGAGCGGGGCTATTCGCGGCTTGTCGTCATCCGCATGTATTGGGACGGCGAGACTGTCCCGTCGGTCGAGGTGCCGCTGGGCGACTTCTTCGCCATGGGCCACGGTGTTGACCGCCCGTTCTCGTCGCTGCCGGTGACGGTGTCGTCCGAGGGCCGGGCGCGCAACTGCTACTGGCCCATGCCCTTCGCCAAATCGGCGAAGATTACCGTGACCAACGAGGGTGCCAAGAACGTGGACGCTTTCTATTCTTATGTGGACTGGCAGAAGCTGCCCAAACTGCCAAAGGGTGCGGCATACTTCCACGCGCAGTACCGGCAGGAACACCCGGCCGTCATGGGGCAGAATTACCTTATCGCCGACCTCGCAGGCAAAGGCCACTATGTAGGCACCGTGCTGAGCGTGCGCCAGCTCACCGCGAGCTGGTGGGGCGAGGGCGACGATTTCTGGTTCATAGACGGCGAACAGGAGCCGAGCATGCGCGGCACGGGCTCGGAGGACTATCTGTGCGACGCATGGGGCCTGCGCGAAATGTCGCAACCCTTCTATGGCGCGCCGCTGATGGAGGGTTACGACGCCTTTGCGCGCACCACCACCTACCGCTGGCATATCCCCGACCCGGTGCGCTTCGACAAGTCACTGCGGCTCGAAATCGAGCACAAGGGCGTCATCTTCGACGAGAAGGGCGCGGTCAAGTCGGGCTTTGAAGAGCGCCCCGATGATTTCTCGTCCGTCGCCTTCTGGTACCAGACCGAGCCGCACAAGCCCTTCCCGCCGATGGCCGCCGCCAAGGACCGGCTCTACTACGACTGGACCAAACTGGTCGAGGCGGAGACGCGCCTTGCCGACGCCAAGGCCTCGGAGGGTCCTGTCTCCACGCAGGACGGTGCCTGGGGCGGCGGCAAACAGTTGTTCTGGACACCGTCCAAACCCGGCCAGACGCTGGAATTCACTGTGGACCTCGCGGCGGCGGGCAACTATGAACTGCTGCTGGTCATGACCAAGTCCTTCGACTACGGCAACTGCCAGGTGCAGATTGACGGCAAAGACGTCGGCGCGCCGCTGCGGCTGTACAACAAGGACATTGTCACCAAGGAACTGCACCTCGACGCGGGCGCACTCGCGGCGGGCACGCACACGCTGCGCTTTGTGAACCGGGACAAAGACCCCGAGAGCAAGGGCTGGTTTCTCGGATTCGACAGCTACATGTTCCAGACGCGATGACGGGCGCGCGGTTGTCGCCATGCGCCTGACCCGGATCGCCTGCCGTACCTTTCGCCGCCTTTCCGGCGTGGACTTTGCGCCCGCGCCGGGCGTGAATGTCGTGTCCGGCGAAAATGCGCAGGGCAAAACCTCGCTGCTGGAGGCCGTGCTCTATGCGGCCACCACAAAGAGCCACCGCACCGCGCAGGAAACCGAACTGCCCGCGCACGGCGGCGAGGGGTTTCACCTGCGCATCGAGGCCGAGCGCGGCGGGCATTCCGTGGACATCGAGGTGAACTGGTGGCGCGGCGAAAAGCGCTTCAAGATCAACGGCGTCGCGCAGACGCGGCTCAGCGACATTCTCGGCCGCATCAACGTGGTGCTGTTCGTGCCCGACGACGCCGCGCTGGTCAAGGGTGCGGCCTCCGTGCGGCGGCGCTTTCTCGACATGGAACTGTCGCAGATCAGCCCGCCCTATCTGGCCGCATTGCAGCAGTACCGGCAGGCGCTGCGCCAGCGCAATGAACTGCTCCGCGCGGCGAATCCCGCCGAGGACATGATAGACCTGTGGGATGTGCAGCTTGCGAAGTACGGGCAGACGCTCAGCGAGGCGCGCGCGGCGTTCGTGGAGGAGTTGTCGGCCCTCGCCGGACCGCTTTACGCGGGCATTGCCGGCGGTGAACCCATGGCCGCCGCCTATGAGCCCGATGTGAAGCCCGGCGACGACATTGCATCGGCGCTGGCGCGCAGCCGCGCCGCCGACCTGCGCCAGCGCATGACCACGCGCGGCCCGCACCGCGACGACCTGGAGATCATCATAGACGGCCGGCCCGCGCGGTCTTTCGGCTCGCAGGGCCAGCAAAAGACCGCCGTGCTTGCCATGAAACTGGCCGAGGTGGAACTGGTACGGCGCCGCACCGGCGAGGTGCCCGTGCTCATGCTCGACGAGGTGCTCGCCGAACTGGACCCGCACCGCGCGCGGCGGCTTTTTGAATCCATCCCCGCGGACACGCAGGTGCTCGCCACCACCACCCGGCCCGAACTGCCCGCAGGCGTCACCGGCCCCGAACCGGCCCTGTTTCGCATACACGGAGGCGACCTTGAGCCAGCATAAAATACACAGCGCCGCGGACATCCTGAAGGGCCTTATCAAGACCACGCCGCTGGGCAGAGTGTTTGAGCAGGCGCAGATTTGGGACAACTGGCCCGAGATCGCCGGGGCGGTGCTGGCCGAACACGGCCGTCCAAAGGACCTGCGCGAGCGGCGGCTGCGTGTGATTGTGGACAGCGCGGTGTGGATGCACAAATACAGCTACTGCAAGTGGGAGATCATCCGCCGCATCAACCGCATGGCGGGCAAGGAACTGGTGTCGGACCTCTTCTTCCTCCTCGCCGACGACGCGGAAGAGGAGTAGTTCCCGGGAGCGCCCCACTGGGAGCGCCGGAAGGATGCGGCATTTCGCCCCGAAATGGTAATATGGGCGCATGAACCTGCCAAACCAACTGACCATGGCCCGGTGTGTGCTCGCCGTATTCTTCGTCGTGTTCATGTCCTTCGACCACACCGGATCCTATGCGCTGGCCTACGTGCTTTTCGCCGCGGCGGCGATCACCGACTATTACGACGGTAAGATCGCCCGTGAGCGCAACCTTATCAGCAACTTCGGCAAGCTCATGGACCCCGTCGCCGACAAGGTGCTCATGGTGGCGGCGTTTGTCATGATGATGCGGATGCACGAGCTGCACCTGCCCGGCTGGACCGTGGTGGCCATACTGGGCCGCGAGTTCCTGATCACCGGCGCGCGGTCGCTGGCCGCGGCCGAGGGTCTGGTGCTGCCCGCCAACGTCTACGGCAAGGCCAAAACGGTCATCCAGATGGTGTACGTGTTTGTGTTCCTGGCACTGGCGATCCTGCACCGCCTCGTTTTCGGCGGCGACCATCTGGGCTGGCTCCGTTTCTGCTCGATGTGGGGCATCATCGCCGTCGCCGTGTACACGGTCTGGTCCGGCGCGCAGTTCGGATGGGCGAACTGGAAGGCGCTCAAGCTGAACGAATCTGCCTGAACGAGCGGGGTGATTTCCGATGAAGTGTGAAGGCCCCTCGCGGGCCGTTATAGATCTGGACGCGTATGCGCACAACATGGGAGTGATCCGCAGCTTTGCGGGTCCGAAACGCCGCGTCATCGCCGTTGTCAAGGCCGACGCCTACGGCCACGGCGCGGCGCTTCTGGGCCGGGCAGCGCTGCGGGGCGGCGCGTTCATGCTCGGCGTGGCCACCGCGCAGGAGGCGGTCGAACTGCGGCATGCGGGCATCGAGGCCCCCATTCTGGTCATGGTCAGCCCGCGCGAGGAGGAGCTTCCCCTGGTCGTGGAGCACCGGCTCACCCCCATGATATCGGGCGTTGAGACGGCACGGCAGTTGGGCGAACTGGCGCGCGAGGCCGGGCGCGTCAGCACCATCCACTGCAAGGTGGACACCGGCATGGGACGGCAGGGCTTCGCCGCCGACCAGGCGCCCGAGGCGCTGCAGGCCATCTCGCGCATCACCCACTTGGACATCGAGGGCATTGCCACCCATTTCCCCTCGGCGGACACGCCCGACGATCCGTTCACGCTCAGCCAGATCAAGACGTTTCGACAGGTGATCCGCCAGGTCGAAAGGCTCGGCGTGCCCTTCGAGTTTGCCCACGCGGCCAACAGCGCCGCCCTCATCAACTATGCCGACAGCCTCTTTGACGCGGTGCGGCCGGGGCTGATGAGCTACGGCGTGTGGCCCATGACCGAGACCTCCGAGCGCTCGCCGCTGCGCCGCGTGCTGCGCTGGGAAACGCACGTGGTGCAGGTGCGCGAACTGCCCGACGGCGCGACTGTCGGCTACAACCGCTCCTTCACGGCCAACGGGCCCATCCGCACCGCCGTGCTGCCCGTCGGCTACGCCGACGGCTACCGCCGCCACCTGTCCAACAACGCCGACGTGCTCATTCGCGGCCGGCGCTGTCCCGTCCGCGGAATTGTCAGCATGGACCAGACCATCGTGGACGTGAGCGCGCTGCCCGAGGTGCGCTGCGGCGACACCGCCGTGCTCCTCGGCGCCGACGGCGACGAGACCGTCACCGCCGACGAACTTGCCCGCCGCGCGGGCACCATCTCCTACGACATCCTCACCGGCATCGGAAAACGGGTCGTCCGCGAGTACGTCGGCGATGGCAGCGATGACTGAGCGAAAAACGGGGACTGAAACGCCTTCCGGTAGTCTGAAAGGGGTGTCTGTACCCGCTTTTCGCGGCGGTCTCGCGTTAAGACGACAAAATGTCATCTGTGTGACTCACTGTACCAGGAGCGCCCCATGGCCGAGCACTACCTCGTAGACGGCTACAACGTCGTGCATCACTCCTCCGTGCTGCGACCGCTCGCCCTGAAGGATTTCGAGGCCGCCCGCGAGGCTTTCGTCGAGAAACTCGTCGGGTTCTGCCTCGCCACGCGCCACCGTGTCACGGTCATATTCGACGGCCGCGACCGGTACGCCCGTATTCACGACGGCATGAGCGCCCGCGGCGTGCCGGGCCTTGAAATCGTCTACTCGCCCGAACACCTCTCCGCCGACGCGGTGATTGAGCGCATGGTCTACACCACGCCCAAGCGGCTTGAATGCATCGTCGTCAGCAACGACAACAGCCTGCGCAACCTGTGCCGCGGTCTGGGCTCGCTGTCCATGGACGCCGACCATTTCATCAAGACCGTGCGTGACCACCAGGGCCAGCTGCGCGAGGGGCTCGCCCTCCACGGCCGCAACGCCGCCCAGCCCAACCTCCTCGAAGACCGGCTCGACGCCTCCACCATGGACAGCCTCAAAGCCCTGCGCGACAAACTGGATAAGAAGAAAGGCGGACACAGGTAGAAGAGGCTTCCAGCCTCTTTCCGGTTTGACCCGGATATGGCCGCAAGAAGAACGCGGCAGGATGCCGCGTCTACCTAAACAGCCGACAATACTGCGGAGTCGGTCCTTCGCCACCTGGCGCGGATTGTCGACATGCATACCGAAGCCGAGTTCCGCGTCCTATTTCCACTCCAGTTTCACGCTGCCCTTGATGAACTGCTCCGGCACGCGATAGGGCGACACGAACGCAAATGACACCTCACCCGTGCCTGCATCTTTGGGGGCAACGCCTTTGAATTCCAGCATGCGCCGGTCACCGGGTGCGACGGGTTCTCCCGTGAAGTCCCATTGCTCCGCAAGCCCGACTTCTGACGCGGCGGCGGAGAATTCCATGCGGTGTCCTGCCTCGGCCACCCAGGGGCACACACCCTTGTTGTGCAGTTCGATTCGCAGCGTGAAGGGCTCGCTGCACTTCAATGCAGGCAACGTCTCCACCTGTGCCGTACCGACGAATTGATGCGGGTCCAATTGGTTGTCCAGCCACTGATCGTACCCGGCCATGAACTCGCGGTACGGCTTGACCATCCACTTGGAGGCGGCCAGCATGTCGCCGGGCGCTTTCTGCATGACCGCATCGTACTTGGCCGCCCAAACGTACATTTCGGCGTAATCGGCCAGGATGACGTCGCGCACCTCTTTGGGCAGTCCTTCGGGCTTGTCCAGTGCACCCCGGTTCGCACAGACCCGTTCATAGATTGCCGCGAATTTGTCCAGCCGGTGCAGGTGGTACTCGATGTAGGACGCAAACAGGTCTACGTGGCCGTACCATCGCGCATGGTCTTCCGGAACCGTCACCTGCTTCAGATCGGCGAGCCGCGCGCGGAACTGTTCCACTGCATTAGTGCCGTCTTTCATCACCTCCTGCCGCTGTTCAGGCGACAGCTTCATCCAGTTGCCCGGCAGCATGGGCAGCGCGTTGATGTCCCAGAGACGCTCGCAGGCGCGGTTCGTCTGCACGAACGGCAGCGCGCCCGTCGCACCGAACTCGCGCATGCCCCACGCATAGCGCAGCGAGTTTGGCGTTGCGGTGGGCTCCCACCCGAAGTAACCGACCGATTCCCAGGGCAGTTCGGTGCCGCAGTAGGCACCGCCAATCCAGAAACTGGGGCGGTCGCAGAGCAGGCGCTTCATCCGCGGCGAAGGTGCCACGCGGAAATTGGCGTAGAGGTTGTCCAGCCAGGTGTCGCCCATGGGCGCAGCGCGGTTGTAGTTGCGCGCAAGCACCGCCGCGCCGCTGCCATGGCCCACCACGTACAGGTCTTCCGGCAGCAGCGGGTCCAGTTCGGGCTTGTACATGTCGTTGTAGGGATAGACCGCCATGCCGCCCTTGAATCCGCGGTTCCGCAGCAGATCGTAGATGGTCAGGTACTGCTCCCATATCGGATTCTTCGTTCGCGTTTTGGCGTAGTACTCTTTACAGCGGTCACAGGCGCATTTGCCGCCGTTGTCGTCGCGGATGAGGAACAGGCCGTCTATGGGATAGGTTTCGAGCAGTTCCTTGAAGAACGCCTCGATATAGCGCGCGTACTCGGGATGGGTGGGGCAGGGGACCTTGTCGCTGCCGGGTGCCATGGCCTCGGGGTGCGCCTTGGCATAGGTCGTGGGCACGCACCCAATGGGAATCCACAGCCACACCTGCGCGCCCCGGTCGTGCAGGTACTCCATGAGCCGAAGCCCGTGTTCCCGGTGCTGGTCGAGTTCGGTGAACTTCGCGCCTGACGACTCGTCATAGGCGTCCGGCGCTTCCGACCGCAGCTCGGGCATGTACTTGTATGCGACGGGCATTTTCCAGTTGCCCCACATGCCCAGACAGCCGAACACGTTCATGCCCGAGTCGAGCAGGCCGTCAAAGGCGCGGTGCCATTCGTCCTCCGTGCCGTAGGGGAAGTCCACCTCCACATTGCCGCCGCCGAATCCGCCCGCCCGTAATTGCACCACCGGCGTGCGCGCGATGAGTGGAATCCCGCCTTCCTTGCCGAACCGTCGCAGATGGCGCGCGACGGCCTGTGCCGCATTGTACGCGCCCAGCCGAGTGTGCGCATGCACCACGGCGCCGTTCTTGTCGGTAGGTGTTATCGCAAACCCGTCGCCGAATGCATTGTGGAGGCCGTCTTCCGCTGCTGCTACAAATTCCACGGCAAAAGAGGGGGGCGCGTCAGATGCTTCGGACAGGTCCACCCCGGCGGACTTCAGCGCTTCCGCCACCATCTTCACCGCCGCGGCATTGGACGCATCCGCGGAGACCATTCTGACCGACCCCTGCTCGACGGTTGCGCAGACAGGGGTGACCTCGATGACGAACCCTTCGTCCATGGCCTCCGCCAGATCCTTCATCCGCGCGGCGTTTTCCGCGGGCACAGCGGCGAGCCTGCGATAGAAATGGCGGCCGTTCAGTGCCTGGTCTTCCAGTTCCAGCGTGTTCACCGCGTTGCCGCGATGAATGCGCGCCACCTCCCTGGTTGATGCCTCATACTCCTTGAAGCCGTAGAAGGGCATGCGGCTTTCCAGATAGGGGAGCGGTTCTCCGGCGTCTTCCCATGCAAGCGGCGCCTGAACCGCATGGTTCAGCCAGGGACTGGTGCCGGTCCACGGGCGCTCGTCCAACGCAATCTCCAATACACCGGAGGCATGCAGGCGGTAGGTCAGCGCGAGTGCCGGACCCGCCGACGGTTCCAGCAGGAAATGAAGTTCCGTCATGGCGGCGTTGGACGACGAAGACAGCAGTCGGGCCGAACCGGGGAGGGCATCGCCAAGGTCCATTTCGATGGCGGGCGTCTGGTAGCCCGAGGCAAATTCGCCCGAAAAGTCATAGCCCTTTTCGCCAAGACGGTGCATGACCGGCAGGAAGGGGGCTTTCAGCAGCGACTCGCCGCGGGCGGTGAACTCCAGCAGTGCGCCGGTGGAGGAATCGAACGCGGCGTTTGCCGACGGATAGGAAACGAGTATCCGTTTCTCGTCTTTGGTCAGTGCAGTTGGAGATTCGGCGGCTCCCTGCCGAACCTCGATACGAAGCCATGCGCCCGGCGGGATGGCGCAGGAGAAGACGAGAAGGTCCTCCGCGAGCACCCCCTTCAGGGGCGCTTCCAGTGTGGCTCTCCAATGCGCACGGCCTTCCCGGATCGCGAATGGAATAATCTCGCCGTCCGACTGAAGATGAACCTTCTTCCAGTCGATCAGGCCGGGAGAGGCAATGCGGCCTGTTGGAATTTCCACCGGCAGTGCGCCGTCCCATTGGGTGGGGTTGTACAGGGAGATTGCCGCCGGAGCTTTGTCGGGAGAGGCGGGCACGACATCGGCTAAGGCGTTGAGATGAAAGCCTGCCGCCAATGCGAAGAGTGCAAAACGTAGAAGAGGCTTCCAGCCTCTTTCGGCGTTGATCCAGATGCGGGCGCAGTAAGAACGCGGCAGGATGCCGCGTCTACGCCTTCCCCTCGTTCCCAGGCGGCATTTCTCTTCTCTCGTTCCCAAGTTGAACTTGGGAATTCGCGTGTCTGCGAAGTCGAACTTCGCTCTTCTCCGACGGAAGCCGTTGCTCATCAAACAAGAATATCATTTCGCGGGGGCCGTCGCCCATAAGGCAGCTGCGAAGCACAGCTGTCGAAGACAGGGACATTCCCAAGTTCAACTTGGGAACGAGGGGGAACTTGGGAACGAGGGGAACGAGGGGAAGTTCACTTCGGAACGAGGAAACGGCGCTGTGTGGCGCCTCATAGTCCCCCTTTGAAGGGGGATTTAGGGGGATGTTGGCCGGCGAACAATTCTCACCTCTTCGACTTGGCCTTCTTGGCTGCCGGTTTCTTCTCTTCCGGCGCGCTACTGGCCGCGGCGCTCTCGTCGCCCGACTCCTCCACGGACATCTCGGTCATGCCGATGTTCTTTATGCCCGCCATGTTAACGGCGGCCAGCGCGAAGGTGGTGGCCTGGTGGGTGGCGTCGGGGTCCGCGTCAATGACCACGCCGTCCGGCTTCTCGGCGGACTGCTCCTTCACGGTGCTGGACAGACTGTCCTTGTCCACGACTTTGCCGTCCACGCGGTATTCGCCGTTCTTCATGACCTCGACCAGAAGCTGTTTCGCCTCTTCAGTCTTCACCGACGGCCCCAGGTCGAGCACGGCCATGTCGAGCCCCTTGAGATCGATGAGCGGCGCAACAAGCATCATGATGATGAGCAGCACGAGGAACACGTCCGTCAGGGGCGTGATGTTGATTTCTTCGAGTTGTCCGCTGCGCGAGGACTTCATTGCGGGGTGCCCTCCCCGGTCACCTCGACCTTTTCCAGCTCGGCCACGCGGGCCTCCGGCAGGGCTTCAATGGCGATGGTGGTCTGCTTGAATCCGGCCTTGCCGGCGGCCGTCATCACGTTCATGACCGAGCGGGTCTTGGTCAGCGCGTCCGCACGGATTACGAGAGACTTTTCCACATCAGGCACGTTGGACTTGGCCTGCAGCGTTTCAGCGAGCCGGAAGGTCTGCACCGGTTCGCTGTCAACGAAGTAGAGCCCCTCCTTGGTGATTTCCACCAGCAGTTTCACCTTGGTCAGCGGGTTTGCGCCCTTCACGTCCGGCGGATGGATGTCTGTCTTGATCGTCTTCAGCATGGGCGCCACGACCATCATGATAATAAGCAGCACGAGAAACACGTCCGTGAGGGGCGTGATGTTAATCTCGTCCACGAACTTCTTGCCCTTTTTTCCGCCGGAAACCTGCATCGTTCCGCCTTAGATTTCGGAATTCTGCCGCGGCCGCATGGGCTGCTGGGGTGCCTGAGCGGCGGAACCCGGCTGCGGGGCCGTGGCGGTCCGGCGGTCGGCCTGCGAGAGGAACAGCAGTTTCAGCAGCTGGAAGTCCTCCTCCCAGCGGGACACGACCGTGTGGAAGTAGTTGTTCATCGCCACCGCCGTGATGGCCACGCCCAAACCGAACGCCGTGGCGATCAGCGCCGAACCGATGCCCGCCATGATCTGCGGCGCGCCGCCCGCCGCGCCGCCGCCCGCCTGCGCCATCTCGCCAAAGGTTAGCAGGATGCGGATGACCGTGCCAAAGAGGCCCAGGTACGGCGACACCGTGGCGATGGTGCCCAGCACGGGCAGTCCCCGCTCCAGCCGCCGCGTGGCCAGGTTGGCCGTGATGTCAAACTGGCGCTCAAAGTCGCCCTTCTGCTCCGCCAGCGTGCGCACGCCCATCTGGGCCACCTCGCCCAGCAGGCCGCCCACCTCCGTGCAGTTTCGCGCCGCCCCGCCGAGATTGCCCCGGTGCAGTTCATTTTGCAGCACCTGGATGACCTCGACGATGTCGCGCCGGTTGGAGCGGTAAAACCACCACCGCTCGATAAACACCGCGACTGTGAGCAGCGAGCATGCCAGGATGGGCAGCAGCACGGCCCAGTCATTCTTGATGGCGAATAGAATCATTTGCATGGAATGTGTGTCCGCAGTTGATTTATGAGAATCCGCAGGGAAACCCCTGCATCTGGTGCTGAATACACGGCAACCCCAATATATTGGGCCGATCACGCCGACGATGTCAAGCCGACGGGGGGTGCCTTGGTTTCTGTAGTCTATACCCCGGCGGGCAAAAAAGTGGCAGGCGGAAAATGAGCAATGTTGTAAGACGTTGAGCATTTTCGCACTTGCCCTGCTGCCAGACGGGGCCCGGTAATTGATTACGGAGTAGCCCCAGCAATCCGGCTTCTCTTCGGCCGGACTTACTCGGGAGCAGTCCCCCAAATGCCACTAATGCTCAGTCCGCACACAAATCCTGTCGTTAATGTAGCGTGGCTATCCTGCCCATGTTTCGGGCCACGGCAGGTCACTGGCGCTGCGTCAGTTGCCGGGCGGCTGCAAAGATGAAAGCCTACAGCGAATTGTGGACAATGGATGGCGACCAACGCTGTAGGTGGGAGGAAGGGCTTAGCCAGGGG
>CALDSM010000339.1 GCA_937923585.1 uncultured bacterium | reverse complement strand
TCTATGTGAAACGGCACATGCCCACGGGCCACTGCTTCCTGTTCGGGCTGACCAATGACGCGGTGGGTTACATGTTGACCGCGGTGGATTTCCAGAGCTTCGAGCGGTACGACTACATCAGCGAAACCTCGCTGGGCGAGAAGACGGGCGACATCTATTGCGCCGAGGCGCTCAAGTTTATCGCGGACAGCCCCAAACCGGATCCGATGCCCGCGAAGAAGTAAAGACGGCCGGCAGGGATGCTCCCGCCTTCGCGGGAGTGACGGGCGCTCCCAGTGGGGCGAAGAAATGAACCACGCCGCCGGACGGCAGGAAGAAGGACCTTTCCATGGAAGTAGGCATGCTGACGGTTCCGTTCCTGGATGAATCGCTGGAGTCTGTGCTTGATTTCGCCGAGGCGAGTTCCATTTCCGCGCTGGAGATTGCGACCCATCCCGGCAGCAGGCACGTGGACCCGGCGAATCTGGACCGTGCCCGGGCAAAAGAGATTCACAAGGCCTGCGACGCGCGGCTGCTGCGCATCAGTGCGCTGGCCTACTACACCTGCGACCTGACCGACCCGAAGAAGGTAAAGGCCGCGCAGGAAACGGCCAAGCGGGTCATTGACGGCGCGAGACTGCTTGGGGTGGACACGGTGTGCATGCTGGCTGGCTTTGCCGCGCCGGGCATGACCAAGATGGAAACTATCCGGCAGGTGCTGCCGGTGGCGTTCAAGCCCGTCCTGGCGCACGCGCGCAGGAAGAACGTCAACATCGCGCTGGAGAACTGGTACGCGACCTGCCTGCAGGGGCTAGACACCTTTGAGGCGATGTTCGCGGCGATTCCGGACGGCAACTTCGGGCTCAACTATGATCCGTCCCATCTGGTCCACCAGGAATGCGACCATCTGCTGCCGGTTACGCAGTTCCGCGACCGCATCTTCCACACCCACGCAAAGGATGTGCTGATTGACCGCGCGAAGCGGGCGAAAACCGGCGTCTATGGCGAGGGCTGGTGGCGCTATGTGCTGCCCGGATTCGGCGCCATAAACTGGGGCGAATATGTCAGCCATCTGCGCATGAACGGCTATGACGGCGTGCTCAGCATTGAGCACGAGGACGCCGCGCAGGGCCGCGAGGAGGGTTTCGCCCGGGGTGCGTGGCATCTGGAGCAGTTCTGCTGAGAAGGGCGGCATGGCGGTATGTTCTTGGCCCAAAGGGGGCGAACAGATGCGCGCCACACGCCAACACATTGTTCGCCCCCTTCGGGGACGGGAGGGTAATATGCCGTAAACCACGGGTTTCGCTGCGCTTCACCCGTGGCTATTATTATGCGCCCCCTTTGGGGGCAAGACGGCAAAGGCCAAACGGTGGTTCAGCAGTATGGACTCTCTACCCACTGAGCTTTCTGGCCACTGAACTTTCTTGACCCCCGCCTCCCAGCCGCGTATCTTTTCGCAGGTTGCGTGCCGGCCCGCAGGGCCGCCATTATCCGCGAAAGGAGACCGGCTTATGAATCAAGCCGCACCACCGGCCGCTCCGTTGATTTCTGTGGAGCACCTGTTTAAGAGTTTTGACGGCCCGCCGGTGCTCAGGGACATCAATCTTGTGATCGGGGAGGGCGATCTGGTGTCCGTCATCGGGCCGTCGGGCTGCGGCAAGACCACGCTGCTGCGCTGCCTGAACTGCCTTGAGATTCTGGATTCGGGGCGCATCACCATCGCGGGCGAGACGCTGGAACGGGCGAACCGGCACGACCGTCCCGACCATGCCTTCCATGAACGGGCGCACACGCTGCGCGCAGAAGTGGGCATGGTGTTTCAGTCGCTCAACCTTTTTCCGCACAAGACGATCCAAGAGAACATCATGCTCGCGCCGATGGTTGTCAAGAAGGAGCCGCGCGACACCGCCGAGGCCGACGCGCTGCGGCTGCTGGAAAAGGTCGGCCTGCTCAAGCACAAAGACCGGTATCCCCACAGCCTTTCGGGCGGTCAGCAGCAGCGCGCGGCCATTGCGCGGGCGCTGGCCATGAACCCCAGGGTGATGCTGTACGATGAGCCCACCTCGGCGCTGGACCCGGAACTGGTGGATGAGGTGCTGGAGGTGATGCGCGGGCTGGACCGGGACGGGATGACGCAGGTCATCGTGACGCACGAGATGCGCTTTGCCCGCAACGCCTCCGACTACATCATCTACATGGAGCAGGGCGAAATCGTCGAGATTTCCGGCGGGGATGAAATCTTCATGGATCCCAAGGACGAGCGCACGCGGCGCTTCCTTGGCCAATTTGTGGGGCGCGACCTCTGATGAACCGTTCACATCCCATTCGAATCCGGGTCCTCACGGCACTGTTGCTTCTTGGCGGCTGTGCGGGGCAACTCCGCGCCGCGGAAGGGGGCGGGGAATTCACCGGCGCCGATTTCGCCCAGGTGAATCCGGTGCCGGCTGAGGCCGGCACACTGCGCTACGGCGCGGACCTGGAGGGCGGGCTCCCCTACATGTTTGAGGACTGGCGCAATCCGGGCAAACGGATCGGCTTTGAGGTGGAACTGATCGAGGCCGTCGCCAGGGAACTCGGGCGCAGGCCCGTG
This sequence comes from uncultured bacterium, assembly GCA_937923585.1. GTDB lineage: Bacteria > Hydrogenedentota > Hydrogenedentia > Hydrogenedentales > CAITNO01 > CAITNO01. The sequence continues at coordinate 16,143 of CALDSM010000339.1, read as the reverse complement.
ATGGTGCAGAATGACTGGGACAAACTTATCCCGGGCCTTTCGCGGGACCTGTACGACATGGCCGCCGAAGGCCAGGAGATCACCCCCGAGCACGAGGAGGCCGTCTTGTTTTCCGTGCCGTATTACGTGACCGGCCTCCAGTTGTGCGTGCGCAGGAATGAGTTCCTCATCAACACCATCCAGGACTGCGGGGGCAGGGTGGTGGGCACGCTCAAGGAGTCCGGCGCATTCCACCTGCTCAATTCGCTGAAGGGTGTGGACATCCGCGCCTATCCGACCGAGGTCAACGGGTTTGACGACCTGGTGAACGGACGGCTTGATGCGGTGCTGTTTGACGCGCCGGTGGCGCTGTACTACGGCGGGCCGCGGCCCGAGGTGAAATTTGTCCGGCCCGAGATCAGCCGCATCGCCTACGGCTTCGCCTTCTCCAAGGACAAGAAGGAACTGCTGGACAAGGTCAATGCGGTGCTGATGAAGATGCGCCAGAACGGCGAACTGCGCGCGATTCTGGAGCGCTGGAATCTCTGGAATCCGGCCACGGCAAATGAGTTTCAGGATTTCGCCGCCTCCACGGCGGAGCCGGTCATGTACAACGACTGGGTCAAACACATCCAGCCTCGGACGGACTTTGAACAGCGGTTGAGGCGCTACGTTAGCTTCCTGCCGATTTTGGGCAAGGGTGCGCTGCTAACGCTGGAGGTGTCCATGCTGGCCATGGTGCTGGCGGTGGTGCTCGGATTCTTCCTTGCCACGGTCCGCGTGTACGCCCCGCGGCCGCTGGGCATTCTGGCCACCCTCTACATCGAGATTGTTCGCGGCACGCCGGTGCTTATCCAATTGTTCTTCATCTTCTACGGGCTGCCTGCGGTGGGCATACGCTTCTCGCCGTTCTGGGCGGGCGTGGTGGGTTTGGGCCTCAACTATGCGGCCTATGAGGCGGAGAACTACCGTGCCGGGTTCACGGCGGTGCCCTATTCGCAGATGGAGGCGGCGCTGGCACTCGCCATGACAAGGGGTCAGGCCATTCGGCATGTCATCGCGCCGCAGGCGTTCCGCGTGGTGCTGCCGCCGGTGACCAACGACTTCATCTCGCTGCTGAAGGACTCGTCGCTGGTGTCGGTGATCACCATGGTCGAGCTGACCAAGACCTACAGCATGCTGGCCACGACCTACTACGACTATTTCGGCACGGGCATCATGGTCGCCGTGATCTACCTGCTGATCGGACTGCCCTTTGTGCGGCTGGCCCGGTGGACCGAGCGGCGGCTGGCCGTTGCGCATCCGCAGCAGCGGCGCTAGATCCGGAACGCGGCAGGACGCCGCGTCCACGCAAGGCGGCCGGGGTCCTGGCGAAAAAAGGAGGGCGTCACCCGCCCTTGCGGGCACGGAGGACGTGAAAGGCGCCGGGGGCGCGGAACACCACGCTGGTGCGGCCGTCGCCGTCGAGGTCGCCGCGCAGTTCGACCCGTTGGACGGGTCCGGGGAGTTGCACCACCTGATGCGGGTCGGGCCGCATGCCGGAGGGGACGGAGACCCAGACGGCGAGTTTGTCGGGTGCCACGGCGCAGAGCAGATCGGTGCGGTCATTGCCGTTGAATTCATCGAGTACGAGATGGCGGACGGGGGGCATGCCCGGGTCGGACAGAAGCCACGCCACGGGCACCTGCAGCGGGATTACCGCGGACGGCACGGGGGAGTAGCGGCCCGCGGCGGGCTCGAACAGATGCACGGTGAGCCGGACGGACCAGTATCCCCCGGTGAGCGCGCGCGTCACCGCGCCGACGGTGGGCACGGGTGCGGCCGTGTTCCAGAGCAGCAGGTCGGCATGGCCGTCACCGTTGAAATCGGGCACGGCGGCGGTGCAGGGAACGGCGAGCCCCGGATAGCGCTGGACGCCGGACAGCTTGAGTTCGCGGCCGTGTCCCGCAGTCGGTGGCAGGGCCCGGCGCACACGCACCAGCGTCTCCCGCGCGCCGCCGGGGTCGTAGGCGTAGAACACGCGCTCGTCGTCCTGCTGCGCGGTTGGACGGAGACGGAACCAGGGCCATGACTCGGCGGACTCTTTGCGGGCGGCAACGGCCGCCTGCGCGGCGCTGCCCCCAAACAGGGCCGCGCCGGCGGGATTCGGGGGCGCAAGCCCCTCCGGAAGTTGCGGCACGAATGCGGCGGTTTGGATGATGCGCATCTCAAGCGCGCCGGGAACGCCCAGGCGGGGCGGCTGCACGGGCAGCGCGCTGAACGGCTGGCCGAAGCTTACCCGGTGCGCGGCGTCCATGCCGGTCGGATGGCTTTCGACCATCTCGCCCGACGGCGCGCGCAGTTCCAGATTTTCGGCGGTGGGGAGGACGATCAGCGGCCGGCCGCCGCGCGCCGCAACCAGCACATGGGGGCAGGGCTGTTCCGTGGCGCAGGCTAACAGGCTGTGCGCGGAGAACAGCACCCGGGGTTCGCGGGACGCGGAAGGCTCCAGACTGTATTTAAGCACCCGGTCGCCGGCGACGACGACGAGGTCCGGCCTGCCGTCGCCATCCAGGTCAGCCACATCCACCGCAGAGCTTTCGGGGTCGAGCTCCACCGACAGGGACGCCTGCGCAAGCGCGCCGGGATGCACGGCCAGCCGGTGTCCGTCCAGGACCAGCAGGTCCACACGGCCCCCTTCTCCGGCCTGGGCAAAGAAGCACTGCGCGTCGGGCTGTTCCACGGGAATTGTGTGGAGCGAGAACAGCGCCCCGCAGCAAAGGCTGCATGCGGCCATGAGGGAGGTCATGGCGTGCCCCCCTTTCCAGAGACGGCAAAATGGACGACCGTCTTTGCCTGTTTGGCAGGGTCCGGTGAGGATCCGGGCGTTTCAATAATGTCTGAACGCCCGTCTGCGTTGACATCGGTCACCGCGTATTCGGCGGCGGAATCAATGGAGACCGAGGCATCGGGCGCGGAGGAAAACAGGTCTCCGTGCGTTAGCCAGACGGCCACCCGATCCGGGCGGTCGCGCACGGCGATGTCGCGGTGTCCGTCACCGTCGAAGTCTCCGGAGAAATTGACCAGCGTGCCCGACTGGTACCGTGCATACATGGGCGGCACGCGCCACGGCGGCGCTTCCAGCAGGATTTCCACCTGGAACTCAATGGCGGGCGTTTGGGCAAAGCCGCCGTGCCGCTGCGGGTAGACGCGCACGGTGTGGCCGATGGAGGCGCGGGTCATGAACCGCTCGACCATCTCGCGCGTGCCCCCCTCAAACAGGCCGGTGGACTCGGTGATCATGTCCGTGAGCCCGTCGCCGTCCACGTCCGCGAAAGGGATTTGCGGCAGGAAACGGTCCATGGCCGCGGCGCGGCGCACGTCAAAGGTCTTGCCGCCGTCCAAGCTGGCCCACGTTTCGACCGTGGAGAAAGTCACCGCACCGCCCGTTGAGTCCGTCCGTTTGCAGCCCGCAAGGTCGGTGATGTCATCTCCGTTGAGCCGGCATGCCCGCACATGATCCGGAACGGGTGCACTGCGCACCACTGTGGGCGAATCCGCGCTGAATCCGCCGTCGCCGGAAGAGAGCGTGCGGGTTTCCCGCTGAAACACGAATTGTCCGTCCGCGGCCGGATTGCGGAAAGTCACCGAGAGCGACCGCCCGTCAAAGTCCAGATCACAGGCCATCTGCCGTGCCGGGAAGGCAAGCACCCGCCGCGATTTGGGCCAGATGGGCTGCTGCGGCGCCTGGAGGTAGCGCAGTTCCGGCAGGATGCCGGTCAGCCGGGCCGCCTGAACAAAGCGGTTGTCGCGTCGGGCGAAAATGGTGACCGCGTGCTCGTCCACGGCAACCAATTCCGGCTGGTGGTCGCCGTCTATGTCGTGCAGAAAGCGGCTGAGGCCGGTCTTGAACTCATCCGCGTCCAGGGGCCAGCCCAGTTCCTGGTCCAGTTCCACCGCAGCGGCGTCGTTCTGCCAATGCAGCACGGACAGTCTTCCTTCCCTGATGCAGTAGAGCCGGCCGCCGTCCACGTCCAGCAGCGCACCGCGCGCCTCCTGCGGCAGGGCCCCCCGCCGGTCATCGGGAAACATTCCAGCCTGCTGCAACCACAGCGCATGGTCAAACACCAGGTCAGCCAGACCGTCGCCGTCCATGTCCGCCTGCCTGAAGTTCAGGGAGGGCTGCGTGGAGAGGGGCGGAACGGGACCGGTGCGGAGTCCCGGCATTTCCTGCGGCTGGAAGGTGATTGCCCCCGCCGCGAGGCAGGCAGCCACCAGCAGCGTCATGCGGAGAAATTCCTTCGGTGGAGCACCAGCACCGCCAGCGCCAGGGCCGGAATCGCGGTGCAGAGCGACACGCCCGCGCACCAGCCGGCCATGGGCCACCAGGCGGCGTCGAGGCCGTCGCAGCGGTTGACGAAAATCTGCCAGGGCGCCTCAAGATAGGTGGTGAACACGTAGGCGTCAATGCCCAGCGGGTGTTTGACGGTGTCCATGACCAGCCACAAGCCCACCGAGGCGGTGACGGCGGTGCCCGAACTGCGCGCGCAGACGGACGCGAGCAGCGCGCAGGCAACGCCTGCCAGCATGGGCAGCAGGCTGAGCGCGGCACCGATTGCATAGGCCCGGGCCATGTCCTCGCCGGTATGCACCAGTTCGCCGCCAAAGGCCACGCCGTGCAGTTCGCCCAGCGCCCGGGCGATGCCCCAGGTTCCGGCGGCGACCATGGCGGTCAGCAGGACGGCGTAGGTGGCGCCGGCCAGGAACTTTGCCAGCAGGTACTCCCTGCGCCGCACGGGCCGGACCAGGAAGAGCCGAATCGAGCCGCCGCCGATTTCCTGCGCGACGAGGGAGGCGCTTCCCGCGAGCAGTATGAGGAAACCGAGCAGGTTGAGCGTGGCCGGGGTCACCACGGCGATGAAATCATAGTCGCTGCGCCCGTCGCGCGCGACGGGATGCAGGAGCGGGGCGAGGCCCAGCGTGATCAGCAGCACCACGGGCCCGGCCCAAACCTGTCTGAGGCGGAGACCCTTGTGTACTTCCGCCCGGTATGCGCGCAGCAGCCGGGCGATCATGTTTCGGTGACCTTCAGGAAGTAGTCTTCGAGCGTGCGCCGGTGCGGCACCACGCCCGATACCCGGAAGCCCCGGCCCACCAGCCATGCGGCCAGTTCGTCCGATTTGGGACCGTCCAGGTGGACGTGCAGCCCCTCCGGCCTGGGTCGGACCGCGTTGACCCAGTGGAGCGCGGCCAGTTCCACCATGGCCTCGTCCGGGCGGTCCACCAGCAGGTCCACGTTGGCCAGGTCCCAGGAGAGCAGCGTCTCCTTTTCCTCGCAGGCGACCAGCCCGCCCTCGTTGAGGATGGCCACGCGGTCGCACAGCGACTCCACCTCCTGCATCTGGTGGCTGGAGAAGACAATGGTCACGCCCGCCTCGCTGCTCAGGCGGCGCAGAAAGCGCAGCGTGTCGCGCGTGCTTTCCACGTCGAGTCCGGAGGTGGGCTCGTCCAGTATGAGCAGTTCCGGCTCGGTGAGGACGGCCTGGGCGATGCCGAGCCGCTGGCGCATGCCCTGCGACAGCGCACCCACCGGCTTGCGGGCGACATGGGTGAGGCCGGTGCGCGTCATGACCGCCTCGACTGACGCATTCGACCCGGAAAGCAGCGCGTCGATTTTGAGCGCGCGCCGCACCGTGAGATAGTCGGGAAAGGCGGGGCGCTCCACCAGCACGCCCATGCGCCGCGCGATGGCGGCATGGTCGCGGACGAGGTCGAGGCCGAACACGGAGATGCGGCCCGACGTGGGCCGGATGAGGCCGCCGAGCATGCCGATGGTGGTGCTCTTGCCCGCGCCGTTCGGCCCGAGCAGTCCCAGAACCTCGCCCTTTCGGACTTCGAGGGAGACATCCCCCACCGCCACCGTGCGTCCGTACCGCTTGGTGACGTTCTCCATGACAATGCATGAATCCATGCGCGCCATTTTATCACGCGGCGGGGGCGGCTTTCAGATTTCAACGGGGCCGAAGGGAGCACAACCCCGACGGTCGTGCGCGAGCAGGTTACTCCCGGGCACGCCAATCTCCTGATTGGCATCGGGAAGCAAAGCCAATCAGGAGATTGGCGTGCCCAGGAATGCCATATTGCCGACAGAAATCAGGTTCATTTTGAGTACAGCCTCCTGTTGCCGACCGGAGAGAACTTGCGACAAACTTGCGTCACGAGCTGTGACAAAACTGTGACGCGAGCTGTGACATGCGGTTGCTTCCGGCCGGGGATAGCGGCCTTGCTACGTGGGTTTTAACCGGTCCCGTCAGTGGGTATAATGGCTCCGGGAGCAACACAGACACCGGATGCTACGCGCCGAGGAACTGAGAAAGGTTTTCCGCACGCCCCGGGCCGGGGTGGTGGAGGCTGTTCGCGGGGCCACCTTCGAGGTGGCTGCGGGCGAGGTGTTTGGTTTGCTGGGGCCCAACGGGGCGGGCAAGACCACGCTGTTGCGCATGCTGGCCACGATCATCGTCCCGACCTCGGGACGGTGCTTTGTCAACGGCGTTGCGGCCGACGAGGCGCCCGACCAGATCCGTGCCTCGATTGGTTTTCTGTCGGGAAGCACGCGGCTTTATGGGCGGCTGACCGGACGGGAGGTGCTGCGTTACTTCGGGCGGTTGTACGGAATGCGCGCGGCGGACATCCGGCGGCGGGTGGAGGAAATCACCGCCCTGCTGGACATGGCGGAATTCATTGACCGGCGCTGCGACACGCTCTCCACGGGCCAGACGCAGAAGGTCTCGATTGCACGCGTAATTCTGCACGATCCGCAGGTGCTGATTCTGGACGAGCCGACGCTCGGGCTGGACATCATGACCAGCGCCGCGATTCTGTCGTTCATCAGCGACGCACGCGCGCGCGGACGGGCCATCATCTTCTCCACGCACTACATGTCCGAGGCGGAGATGCTGTGCGACCGGGTGGGGCTGCTGCACCAGGGGGCGCTCTTTGCCGTGGACAGCAAGGCGGCGCTGTGCGAACAAACCGGCACGGCGGACCTGCGCGGCGCGTTTCTCAAGCTCGTGGCTGAGCGGGAGCCCGCACACCCATGAGAATGCACACACGGCATGGCAGGCGGGACGCCTGCGGTACTGGGCGGGAGTTCGCGAATCCATGAGAATCCGGACCGTCATCACCATACTCCGCAAGGAGCTGCTGGACATGTTCCGCGACAAGCGGACCCTGTTCATGATGGTGGGCATTCCGGTGCTGCTTTATCCGGCCATGCTGCTGGTGGGCTCGCAGGCGGTGCTGGTGCATGAGAAGTCCATGGAGTCCAGCCCGGTGCGCGTGTGCCTTGCGGCGGTGGGGTCCGGCGACACGGAGGTGATGAAGTCCTGGGTGGCGGACATCAAGAACGTTGAAATCGTGGACTCCCCGCACCCGAAGGAGGACCTCGCCGCGGGGAAACTCGACGTGGTGGCGGTGGCGCGGCTGGAACTGCTGGACACGATTGATGCGGGGTACACGCTGCCGGTGGACCTGCTGTATGACAAGACGGAGCCGCGTTCGGTGGAGGCCGTGGGGCGGGTGGAGGATGCGCTGGATGATCTGAACCGGCGCGAACAGACCCGCAGGCTGGAGAAGGCCGCCATCAACCTTGAATACATCAACCCGCTGGAGCTGAAGCGGGTGGACCTGGCCCCCAAGGAAAAGACTTCCGGCACGATTCTCGGAATGATCATGCCGATGATGCTGGTCATCGTCATGGGGCTGGGCGCGTTCTACCCCGCGGTGGATCTGACCGCCGGGGAGAAGGAGCGCGGCACCTTTGAGACGCTGCTGTCCACACCGGCCAGCAAGATGGAGATCGTGACGGGCAAGTTCCTGACGGTGTTCACGATGGCCATGCTGACGGCCCTGCTCAACCTGGCCAGCATGGGGGCGACGTTCTTCGTGCTCTTTGCGCAGATTTCCTCCGGGAAGGCCGGGGAGTTCACGCTGATGCTGGACGATCCATGGCGCGTGGCGGCCATGGTGCTGCTCATCACGGTGCCGCTGGCGCTGCTTTTGTCGGCGCTGATGATGTCGGTGGCGGTGTTTGCCAAGAGCTTCCGCGAGGCGCAGAACTACCTGACGCCGGTGTTCATGCTGATCATGCTGCCGGCCATGCTGGCCGGCGCGCCGGGCATGCATCTGTCGGCCTCGGTCCAGTTTGTCCCCATCGACAACACGGTGCTCCTGTTCAAGGACGCCATGACCGGCCAGGCCACCTGGGAGGGCGTGTTTGCCGTGTTCGTGAGCACCGCGGCGTTTGCGCTGCTGGCGCTGGTCTTCGCGGCGCGCGTTTTCGAGCGGGAGGATGTCATTCTGTCGGAGTCGCCGGGAATGCCCCTGTCCCTGCGGCGGAGCGATTACACGCCCCGGACCGTGCCCACGCCTGCGTTTGCCCTGACCCTGTTTGTGGCGGTCATGCTGCTCATCTTCTATGTCGGCGCGTGGGCGCAGGGGCGCAGTCCGCTGTGGGGGTTGGCGCTCACGGAGTGGGGCCTAATCTTGCTGCCGACGCTGGGCGCGCTGTGGTATGCGCGCGTGGATCTGCGCGAGACGCTCCGGCTTCGGGCGCTTTCCCGCATGCAGGGGGTGGGCGCCGTCTTCATGGGCGTGTCCATGCTTGTCCTGGTCTTGGGCTTCAGTTCCGTGCATGAACAGTTCCTGCCGGTTCCCGATTCCATGAAAGAGGGGTTCGCCGGGTTCTTCCGGGGGGCGGACACGTTCTTCGGCATGATTTGGATACTGCTGGTCATGGCGGTGTCTCCGGCAATTTGCGAGGAGGCGCTTTTCCGCGGTGCGCTGCTTTCGGGGCTGCGTGCGCGCATGCGCCCGATTCCCGCGCTGCTGGCGGTGTCGGTGCTCTTCGGGGTCTTCCACCTCAGCATTTACCGGTTTGCCCCCACCGCACTGCTGGGACTGGGGATCACCTACGCCGTCTGGCGCACCGGCTCGCTGTGGGCGGGCGTGATTATCCACTTCATCAACAACGGGCTGGCCATGCTGCTGGGCACGGAGAAACTGCCCGATGCGGTCACGAACCTGCTGGCATCGTCCGGCGACGATGCGGGGGGGCTGTCAACGACGGCTATTGCGGTTGCCTTCGCAGTCCTGCTGCTTGGAATAATCCTGATCGAGGCATCCAGCCGGGCGGCAAAAGGCAAGACGGAGCCTGCCTGAACTTAAGCCTGGAGCCAGGCAAACCAAAAACCGTTGAGCGCGTTGGCGCGGACAAGAAAGGGAGGGAGCAACAGGCCATGGCAGACATCACGCCCGTACCGGATGCCATTCAAGGGTTGACGACAGGCACCCCGGAGGAAATGACAGGGTGCGCGCAGGAGCGGCTGCAATCAGTTCTGTCTCCATGGCTGGTTCTGGCGCTGTTTGCGCTGATCATGTTTCTCAATTCCCATATCGGCGCATGGGCGCAGCACGAGAACCAGCTGTGGGGGCTGATGCTTACCGAATGGGGCCTGATACTTCTGCCCGTACTGGGCGCGCTTTGGATGACGCGCGCCGATTTCCGCGAGACACTCGGGCTTCGGAAGTTCTCCCCGATGCAGGGAATCGGTGCGGCGGTCATGGCGCTGTCCATGTTCGTGCTGATTGCCGGATTCTGCACCCTGCAAGAACAGTTCCTTCCAAGTCCAAAAGCGCAGGGCGCGAACGAGGCGTTCAAGAACCTCTTTCAAGCGGGGCACTCATTGACGGGACTGCTGGCATTGCTGTTTGTCATGGCGCTGTCGCCGGCGGTTTGCGAAGAAGTCCTCTTTCGCGGCGCCCTGCTGACAGGTCTCCGCAACTGCACACGTCCGGCGTTTGCCATAATTGCGGTGGCCGTGCTTTTCGGAGCGTTTCATGGGAGCATTTACAGTTTTGCTCCCACCGCACTCTTGGGCTTGGCGGACACACTTGTCGTCTGGCGCACCAAAGTGCTGTGGCTTGGCACAATCATGCACTTCGTCAACAACGGGACCTCCGCACTGCTGAACACAGGCCATTTGCCGAGAATCGGCGTTGAGTGGGTAATTTCGGCCACATTCACGATGAACGGAGTCTATGCCGGCGTCCTTTCCCTCTTGATTGCGTTCGCCGGTGCGCTTCTGGGCATGGCGCTCATCGAGGCGGGTGCGCGGAAATCAAACAAGGCCGCGCATCCCTCCGCTTCATGAAATGAAGAGCGGGCCGCACGGGATCCATCGGCCCGCTTGCGGTTCAGGAAGAACTGCAACTCCGGACTTCTCAGTATTGCACGAAAACCTGCGGCATCATGAAGGCCGCGCCCGCCTGGTTGATCAGTTGAAGCCGATGAAACATTTCGGCGGCTGCCTCTGCGTGCGGCGGGTCGAGGGTCATCAGCAAAGATGCCAGTGCCGACATTTCCGCGGCGGAGCCCGCCAGTGCGGCAAGGCTTTTGGAGAGCGGGCATGAAACGGTCTTGAGATCGCTGGGGCTCTCGGAGTTTCCGAGGATCGCATCCGCCATCACCGCCACCGCATCCTTGGGTTTGGGGAACACGCGCACTTCATATTTCTCCATGGAAACGGACTTCGCGGCAAAGGCTATCGCCGCCTCCAATCCGCCCATCTTGTCCACAAGCCCGAGATCAAGCGCCTGCCTGCCCGTGTATATGCGGCCACCCGCCAAGTCATCAACCTCTTTCGTCAGGCGCGCGCCCCGTCCCGTCTCGATATGCCCTTTGAACTTCTTGTAGTTTTCCTCAAACTCCGCCGTCAGCATACTGCGCTGCTGGTCGGTGAACGGCTGCCGGCCGGAATAGAGGTCCGCATTGGCGCCCCGCTGGTACGGGTACAGGTTCACGCCCAGCTTTTTCCACAAATCGGCCGAAACCAGCTTGCTGCCAATAACGCCAATCGAGCCGGTTATGGTGGTTTCATTGGCGAATATGGTGCCGGCACCGCAGGAGACGTAGTACCCCCCGCTGGCAGCAACATTGCCCATGGATACGATCAGCGGCTTCTTCTTCTGCAGGACCGACGTCTCATTGTGAACAACCTCGCTTGCCGTGACCAGGCCGCCCGGCGAATTCACCCGCAGCACCACCGCCTTGATGGAATCGTCCTCCATGGCTTTCCTGAATGCGGCCCGCACATCACCGCAGAAGGCGTTCTTCGACGAACCATGGCCGGAGCGTATTTCGCCGCAAACATAGATCAGTCCGATGCCGTCTTCCGAACCCGGCCGGTCCAACCGCGCAAAATAGCGCGCCATGTTCCAGCACGACCGGAACGGATGCGCCCCGCTCAGCTCCGGCGCCGGTTCCCTGTGGTAGTCATTGTCAATGCATATGTCCCCGCCGTACTCCCGCTTGATGAACTCCACAAAGCTGTCCTGATGTTCAACAGCGCTCACAAGCCCCTGTTCAAGCGCCTGATCCGCATGCACAATGCGCTTGTCGATCAACGATTTCACTTCGTCCGCGGTCTTGTGCAGCGACTCGGCCAGCATGGCCACACAGCTCTGGTACTGGCCGTCATAGACCCAATTCATGTTTTCCCTGGCTGCATCGCTCGGCTCGGATCGCGCCAGCATCTCCCCTGCCGCCTTGTAGTCCCCGATATGCACCACGTCAGAGGATACGCCGAGCATTGCAAGGCCGTCTTTCAGGTACATGGCCTCCCTGTATATTCCCGTCAGGTCCAGGGCCGCCGAGGGGGCAATGCTCATCCGCGAAGCCGACGCCAGCACCAGGTAATCCGGCAGCGAAATTGACTGGTCGTCGCAGTGCGCGAGAACCTTCTTGCCCGACGATTCAAAATCCAGCAACGCCTCCCGCAATTCCTCCGTCTCCGGCAATTGTGGGGTGAAGCCGTCGAGGGTGAGCACCGCCGCCTTCACCGCCGCGTCCTCTTTCGCCTCCTTCAGGCGCTTGAACAGCGCGTGAAATGTCGAGGGTTGACCCATGAACGCTCCAACCGCGTCGGCGTGCGGAGAGTCCGTCAGGGTTCCCGAAAGACGGAAGTGCGCGACCCGCTCCGTGCGCGCCGACGGCCCGTACGTCAATGCCGTCCAAAGCAGTGCGGGCACAAGGACAATGTCCAACAACCCGAGCACGAGGCCGGCGTTGGCGAACGCCCACCCCGGGGCGGGCCTGTTGTCCTGCAGTTCTCTTTTCGCGGACAGCGCCGTGATAATCGCAGGAACGGCGGCGACCACCCACAGGGCCAGGCCCAAGAGCGCCATGACAAAGGCGGCAATGGCCTTCCCCGATCCGCGCCCCGGCGTCCCCGTTGAATCCTCACCCGATGTGCAATTGTTGTTGTCCGACATGCCTGCCCTTCTTTGGCCAATGGCCGTTTAGAGACACTTCACCCGTTCATTGCCTGCAAGAGAAAAGAATCCTCCCCTTCCTCTTGAGTTGAAAGTCCGCGGTGCCCCGCAGAACGCTAACCGTTGAACCTGCGGTTCCAGTCGTACTCGCGCGAGGTCACGATGTCCTCCATGTGCTGAATCCGGCGGTCGAGGTTGTCGAAGGTGCGCTTCAACCGTCGGATTGCCATGCTGCGGGACGAGGTGTAGGAGTTGTAGAACTCGCCGTCCTCTTCGGTAACCAGAGGCACCACGGGTTCCGGCTTCATCAGCACCGCCGCCAGAAAATAGAGCCCCAGCATGGGCCAGAAGCCGGTGAAGGGAATCATCACCAGGGCGACCACGCGCGTCCAGAACACCGACAGGTTCATGTATTCGGCCAGCCCCCGGCATACGCCAAGAATGCACCCGCGGCGTGAGCGGTACAGGGGCTTGCGATCTTCATGGAAGCTTTCTGTCATGACCGGTCCTTTCGTTCCTTGTCGAGCAGGATGGTTTCGAGCGCCCCGACCCGCTCCTCCATTTTCTGCAGCTGGCGGTGCATCTCCTGGATGAGGCGCGTGTCTTCAAGGTCGCGCGACGAATCCCGGCCGCCCCGCATTATCTTCAGCGCCACCAGTCCGAGGCCCCCGATGACGGCCACCAGCGGAATGCTGAACATCATGAATACGGCCAGCGTGGCCACGTCCATCCCGAACATAGTGCGACTCCGTTCTTATGCCGTAGGCGGTTGTGCGTTGTCCGCGCCGCGGGCGGCCGCCGATTTCAGTTGGGCCAGTTCCCGTTCCAGTTCGTCGTCGCCCTCCAGCGCCGCGAACTCCTCGTGCAGCGGCCGTTTGCGGCCGTAGTTTATCAGGTCCGCCTCCGCTTCCATATGATCCACCCGGCGTTCCAGGTGATCGAAGCGCGTCATGGCATGGGTCGTGTCAATCTTGCGGATGTGGCCCTGGGCCTTGATGCGCTCCTGGGCGTGCGCATGGCGCCGGGCCAGCACGCGCTGTTTTTCGCGGGCCGCCGCCAGCTTCTCCTCCAACTGGACGATGTCCTGTTGGTACTGCTCCACCAGCCCGTCAAACTGGGACGCCTCCCGGTGCAGGGCATCCGCCCGCTCCAGGCACCGCCGTTTTTCAAGCAGCGCCTCCCGCGCCAAGTCCTCGCGGCCCTTGCTGACCGCAAGCTGCGCCTTGCCCGCCCAGTCGGCGGCCTGCGCCTCCATCTCGTCGAACTGGCGCTGGATGCGCTTCTTGGTTGCAATGGACTGCGCGCAGGACGCCTTGATCTCGACCAGCGTGTCCTCCATCTCGCGGATGATCAGCCGCACCATCTTCTCCGGGTCCTCAGCCTTGTCGAGCATCGTGTTCAAATTCGAACTGATGATATCGCGCACTCTCGTGAAAATGCCCATCTCAAGTCTCCCAAGTTCGCCGGAATCGTTTCGTTCCGGCGGTTGATTTCCTTTGTCCAGAACACACGGTCAATGTGCCTGTTCATAAGCAACCCGCGTGCCGAACGGTATGGGAGATTCTGCATTGCCCGCAACATGCTGGCATGAAAGAATTTAATCGGTTAAGCCGCGCATTGACTTGTCTTGCAAAATATGGTCTAATTAATGAAGAGTTAGCGAAATAAACCACAAATGAGCGTGGTAGGTCATTATCATGGGTTTGGAATCCACTCAAGAAATCCTTGGCCAATCGGAAAGCTTCCTCGAACTGCAGGAACAACTTTCGCGTGTCGCAAAGGTGGACCGGCCGGTCCTGATCATTGGTGAACGCGGCACGGGAAAGGAACTGGCGGCATCCCGGCTGCACTATTTGTCCAACCGGTGGCGTGAACCGTTCTTGACGCTCAACTGCTCGGCACTTTCGCCGGCACTCATCGAGTCCGAGTTGTTTGGCCACGAAGCCGGCGCGTTTACGGGTGCGGTCAGCCGCCGGATGGGCCGGTTTGAGGCGGCCAGCGGCGGGACGCTCTTCCTGGACGAAATCGGCGCGATTCCGCTTGAGGCGCAGGAGAAGATACTGCGCGTGGTCGAATACGGCGCCTTTGAACGGGTCGGCGGCAGCCAGGCAATCAGGACGGACGTCCGAATCATCGGCGCCACCAACGCCGATCTGCCGGCCTTGGCCGAAGAAGGCCGGTTCAAGCGCGACCTGCTCGACCGGCTGTCGTTCGAGGTGCTGCGCCTGCCGCCGCTGCGTCGGCGAAAGGACGACATCCGGCTTTTGGCGGACCATTTTGCCGCGCGGATGGCGCACGAACTGGGCCGCGAAGAGGTGCCTGAGTTTTCCGAAGATGCCATGGCCGCCCTGGAAGCGTACGGCTGGCCGGGCAACGTCCGCGAACTGAAGAACGTTGTTGAACGGGCGGTCTACCGCGCCGAGGGCCCCCTCATCGGTGAAATCCAGTTCAATCCCTTTGTGCCCGCGTTCGAGGAGAAGGTGCAACGGGTGACGGCTCCCAACGCGTCCGTCACACTGGAAACGGGACTGGAGGCGGCCGTGCGGGACCTCGAACGGCGCATGATCGCGGCGGCGCTCGAAGAGGCGAAGTTCAACCAGCGGAAGGCGGCCCAACTGCTGCAACTGACGTATCACCAGTTCAGGGGGTACTACCGGAAGCATGTTCGACTCTAATGTGGTGAGCGAAAGACGGGGACAGACACGCCCTGCAAACCGCCGAAAGGCGAGCCACTTCCCGTTTTTCGCGGCGTGAAGTTGCCGCAGAACGGACCGCGCGGATTATGCTAACATGTCGCGATGTTACCCGACGCACGGGTGCGGCGGGGAAGGCAAGGGACTGGACGGGCATGACCGACAACGCGCTTCGCGCCGACGGAACCGATGTGCTGCTGCGTGTTCGCGTGCAGCCGCGCGCCTCACGCGAGGCGGTGGTCGGTGAGGCGGAGGGTCGGTTGCGCGTGGCGCTGACGGCCCCGCCGGTCGAGGGCGCGGCCAATGACGCGCTGCGCCGCTTTCTGGCGGGACGGCTGGGCGTGGCCCGCAGCCGGGTGACGCTGGAATCGGGCGAGAAGTCACGGGAGAAGACCGTGCGTATCGCGGGTTTGACGGAAACGGCGGTCCGCGAATTGCTGGGTCTTTAATAAGAATGTGGGACAGGCGCCCCCGCCTGTCGTCCTTTGGCAATCGCCACAAGCTGACAGCCGAGGGCGGCTGTCCTACATATTTAGACGGAAGGAAGGAGTACCGATGGAACTGCATGACATGGTCCGCGAGGCGGCCGAAGTTGTACGGAAGGCTGCGGACATTGCGCCGGAGGCGGGCATTATCCTGGGCACGGGGCTGGGCATGCTCGGCGACAAGATAGAGGCGGTTGCCCGCATATCCTATGAGGACATCCCGCACTTCCCCACCTCGACGGTGGACACCCACGCGGGGGAGCTGATCCTGGGGCATCTGGCGGGAAAGAGCGTGGTGGCGCTGTCGGGCCGCTTCCACCGATACGAGGGCTATTCGCTGCAGCAGGTGACCTTCCCGGTGCGCGTGGCCAAGGCACTGGGCGTGCATACGCTGGTCGTGTCCAATGCGGCCGGGGGCATGAACCCGCAGTTCCAGGCGGGCGACCTGATGGTGATCACCGACCACATCAACCTAATGGGCGACAACCCCCTCATCGGTCCCAACGACGACGTGCTCGGCCCCCGCTTTCCGGACATGTCCGAGCCCTATTCCCGCGCGCTTATTGATCTGGCCGAGGCGGCGGCGCTCCAGTTGGGCATCCGGCTTCAGCGGGGTGTTTACGTGGCGGTGACGGGGCCGTGCCTTGAAACGCGGGCGGAATACCGGTTCCTCCGCT
>CALDSM010000338.1 GCA_937923585.1 uncultured bacterium | reverse complement strand
GGTGTGACGAAGGGCTTAGCCAGGGGTGAGGAACTGTTTCAATGTCCGCACGAACATTCTGCATTCTATTATCGGTGACCCTTGGAATTATCTTGGGCGTGTACGGTCTTTCCATGCTTCGGTCAACGTCAGTTGCGTTGGGGACAGAGAAGGAAGATCTGGCTGAGTATGTTCGGACAGCCTTTCCGGCAGGCCTCTACGGCGAAATGTCTATGAATATGAACGAACACTACACGCTGTTCCGCAACCAGAAGGGATTGCTGCTTTCCTATGCGTACCGCAGTCTCAATGACAATATTCTTGGAGTGGCCGGACCGAAGTCGAAACGCGACAATGTGCGGGAACTGAATGCGCGAGTGGTGAGCGCATTGATCCATGGCGACAGAAAAGAATATGTGAAACTGGAAACGCTCGGTGGCGATCCCGGACGCGCGCGGATTACCAGCGAGTGGTGGGGCAGAATATTTGATCAGTCCGCCAAGCCGTTCCTGGGTTGTACGGATGCGGTTGTCGTGGGGGAGGTGTACAGTGAAGGTTGCCGTCACCTCTTGGTACAGTCGGTTCGGGGGAAGTCCAAGGCAGCTTCAAACCTTGTTTTTGCATATAGGGAATATGAACCCGGCAAGTGGCGGAGCCTATGCGATGTGAATGACTGCCAATATGCCCCCATATTTTCCAACGCGTTAACTGGCCCGCCACTGGACATTACCGGTTTACCTGCCGATTGGAGGAAGGGTTATGTTGTTCTTCCCATACCCGTACCGGACACGAATATGGTGACTCTTCCAGCGAACGAAATCCTGTTGCGAGCGCAGCGGGCAGACACCACAGAAACGGGCAGGGCCATCGAAGCCGTTCTTGACGAACTTATGGCGGCAGTGAAAGCCTTTCCGGATGACAAACAGGAATCAACCGTCGAGGCATGGAAACGCATAGCGGAAACGGTTACACCTGAAAAACTGAGGATTCTGCATGACTCATATAAGTGGTTGACACAAGAAGATTGGCCTGTAGAGCACTGGAGAGGTGGAGTTGAACAGATGTTGAGCCCGTGGGACGTTCACCGATTTGTCATAGACTGCGACAAAGAGGCTTTCCTGCTCTGCGTGGGGGATGACAGTCAGTTCATTGGGTGTTTGTGTTTCTTGCGTGACAATGAAAATAGGTATCGCATTTGCGATGAATCAGACTTGACGCAGCTTGTCCGTGATGAGAACTTCTCTGCCAGGTTGAAAGAGGAACTGTTGCTTATACCGTGAGCGCTTGCTGCAAGTTTACTCAGTGGTTCTTCTCAGCATTTCGGTTCCAGTAATGGTTGCGGCTATGACGCACCGGACGCTCTCCAGTACAATGCGTTCGACATTCCAGGCAACCGGGAGACCAAGAGTCCATGACTTCACGCGACCGCATCCTCACCGCGCTCGGCGGCGGCACCGCCGACCGGGTGCCGATTTCGACCTGTGAACTGGTCGGATACAACAGTCGCTCCTTCGAGAACAATGATCCGTCCTATGCAGACCTGATGCAGCTTATCCGCGAGCAGACCGACTGCCTGTGCATGTGGGGGCCTGATTCAAACGAAACCTTTCTCAGTTCGTCCCACCCGGTGGAGATGGATGTCGAAACGGAGCGCATCGGCGATGCGACCATTACCCGTCGCACGCTGCACACGCCCAAGGGCGACCTGACCTCGGCCGTCAAGGTCTTTGACAACGTACACACGACCTGGCAGCTTGAGCACTGGTGCAAAAGTCCGGACGATGTGGACAGGGCGTTGTCCGTGCCCTACACGCCGCTTGAATACGATGCCTCCGATTTCGCGCGCATCACGGCGGAGGTGGGCGACCGGGGCATCATCATGGACAGCCTGTCCGACCCGCTCTGGATGGCCGCCGACCTGATGGAGTTCGGCCAGTACACACTGTGGGCGCTGACTGAGCCGGAGCATTTCGCGCACACGGTAGCGTTGATGCACGAACGCGCGATGGAGAATCTGCGCCGCCTGCTTGCTGTGAACATCTGCGACCTGTACCGCGTTTGCGGTCCCGAGTACGCCACGCCGCCCTATTTGCCGCCCGAATGTTTCGACCAGTATGTGACGCCGTATGTGCGGGAGATGATCGGCCTGGTGCATGACGCGGGCGCCAAGGCGCGTTTTCACTGCCACGGCAAGATCGGGCAGGTGCTCGACATGATTGTGCAGACCGGGACCGATGCGCTCGACCCCTGCGAGGCTCCGCCCGACGGCGACATCGAACTGGCGGACGTCAAACGGCGGGTCGGCGGCCGGCTCTGCCTGTGCGGCAACCTCCAGCTCAAACTGCTCGAACACGGCACGATGGAACAGGTTGCGGCGGCCGTGCGCGGCTGCATGGACGCCGCCAAGCGCGGCGGCGGCTACATCATCATGCCCACCGCGGCGCCCATCAACACACCGCTTGCGCCCAAGACCGTGGACAACTACCGGTGCTTCATCGAGACTGCGTTGGAATGCGGGGGGTATTGAGGGGAACGCGGGCTTTGCTCGCGTTGTACGGTGAACCTATAATGGTGTCATGTGTTCGGGAAGTCTTCATTTGGAAGAATTGGTCAAGAGGGGTTTCACCTTCGCATTGCCGGCGGTGAAGGAACATCCCCCTAAATCTCCCTTCAAGAATAAGGGGGACAAAACTCTTGGATCCCCCCTGGAGGGGGGTGCTGCGAAGCAGCGAGGGGTGTATGCCGAGCTCTCCGCTTCAGAAAATCGCCTGCGTGGGGCATACACCCCCCGGCCCTTCGGGCCACCCCCCTCCAGGGGGGATTCTGCTTCGACTTTTGTCCCCCTCGCCTTCAAAGGGGGACTTTTCGGAACGTTGGGCCTCGCTCTCGTACTGGTGGCGCTAGAGTTGGGTTGCCCGGCCGCCCTTGCGCAGGGGGTTCCCGACCCGGCGGCGCTGTGGAGCCAGGCGACGCTGTACCGCGATGAGTGGGGGGTGCCGCATGTGTATGCGGAAAACCCGCAGGCACTGGGGTTTGCCTACGGCTATGCACAGGCGGAAGACCATATCGAGACGCTGCTGCTGGCCTACCGCATGGCCAACGGACGGCTCGCTGCGGTGCTGGGGCCGGCCTATGCCGAATCGGACGCGTTCTCCATCAAGATGAACCACGCGCGGCTGGCCCAGGCCGCGCTTGAACAGGCCGACCCGGTCACGCGCGATCTGTGCGACGGGTTTGCGCTGGGCATCAACTCGTGGCTCGTGGACCATCCGGGCGCGGCGCCTGCCTGGGCGGACGGCGCCCAGCCACGGGATGTGCTTGCCCTGTGGCATGCCTTTCTGATGAGTTTTGCCCCCTTTGACGCGCCGGGCCTGTGGCACCGCCCGCCCGCCATGGAAACCGGAAATGCCTGGGCCATGGCCCCGTCGCGTACGGCGGAGGGCAAAGCCATACTGGTGATCAACCCGCACGAGCATTTCGACGGTGCGTTTCAGTGGTGCGAGGCGCATCTGGTGCTGGGCGACATGGATGTGTCCGGCGCGGCCCTGTGCGGCGTGCCGGTGATCGTCATGGGCCACAATGCGGCGCTAGGCTGGGCGCTGACGCCGAACTCCGCCGATTTTGCGGATGTGTACAACGAACGCTTTGCCGCCGCGCCGCAGGGGGAGGGCCCAAAGAAGCCCGAGAAGGGCGAGGTGCCGCCCATCACGCCGGACATGGTGGCGCTGCTGGAGTACATGTCCCAGGCGCAACCCTATTACGTGCGCACCGACGCGGGCGAGGAGCAGCGTTTTGTGCCGTCCTATGTCGGTCCGCGCGGCCCGCTGTTTGAAGACAAAGCCGGGCTGTACTCCTGGCGCATTGGCGGCTACCAGGATTTCGGCGGGTTGCGCCAGCTCATGGAGATGGGCCGAGCGCCGAATTTGGGCGCATTTCAGGACGCGCTGCGCATGCAGCAGTTGCCCTGCTTCCACATTACCTATGCGGACCGGGACGGGAACATCTTCTACCTGTACAACACCAAGACGGGCGCGCGCCCGGAAGTGCCGCCCGCGGCCGCCGCAAGCAAAGAGGAGGCCATGACGGTGCTGCGTTGGGACCGGCCCCTGCCGGTCGGCGTGGACCTGGTTTCCTGGGTCCAGGGCATTTCGGTGGATTCGCTGCCCTCCGTCATCAACCCCGCATCGGGCTATGTGCAGGCGTGCGGCAACCCGCCGTGGTCCGTCACCGAAAATGCGGGGCTGGCAGCGGCCAACTGGCCCGCATGGCTGGTGGGCGACGCTGAAAGTTACCGGGCCCGCCGCGCGCGCGAACTGCTGCGCTCGGGCACGCGCAGCTTCCGGGACAACCAGTCCATGCTGTTCGACACCGTCGTGCCCGCGGCGATGGACACCGTACCCGCACTGCTGAACATGGCCGACCAGCGCGCCGATTTCGTCAAGGCGGCCCATCCCGACCTCGCCAACGGCCTTGCCCTGCTCAAGGACTGGAACTTTGTGGCGGATGTCGGATCCTCCGGCATGACTTTCTACCACGTGTGGTGGGCCATGCTGCGCAACCAGGCCGGCCCGGCCCTGGGTGAGCGCGACCTCTACGCCCTGCTGGCATCCAACACGCCCGAGGCGCAGACGGCCGCCCTTCGCGCGGCCGAGGATGCGTCGCGGCTGCTGCGCAACGAGTTCCAGACGCTGTCCGTGCCGTGGGGCGAGCGGCACCGCCTGCGCCGCGGCGCGCGCGAGGAGGCCGCGCCCGGCGCGGCCACGGGTGAGCCCATCCTGCTCCTGTCCGACCAGATTTGGGACGACGGCAAGTGGATTGCCTCCTACGGGACCGGATTTGCCATGGCGGTGCAGTTTGGCGACATGCCCGAGGCGGTCAGCCTGTCGCCCTTCGGTGTCTCGGACAACACGCGCTCGACCCATTACACGGACCAGATGGACCTGCTGACGCAGCGGCGCTTCAAGCACGCGCTGTACACGCCCGAGGCGGTGATGCGCCATGCCGACAGCGCCCTGGGCACGGTCATCACGCTGCTGCCGCAGGGGGTGACCGGGGCGGTGACCTTCCATGGCGACGGGCCCATGCAGGCCCGGCTGACCACCCAGACGAAACCGCCCGCAGACCTGCCGGAGGGTTATGCCGCGTTCACGCTGTACGTGGCGCCCCAACGCAGCCCGCAGGGCTGCGCCGTGCATCTCGACGTGAGCCTGTGCGTGCCCGCCGCCGTCTGCGCCGACGACAAACTGGCCGGTCTGGCCCTGTTCACCTATGAGGACGGGCTTGGCTGGTATCAGCCGCAGCCGCAGGAATTTGACGCCGCCACGCGCGCCTTCCATGCCCGGAACGACACCGTGGGCCGTTCCTATGCCGTGCTGGGTCCCGCATCGTCGCTCCAACCCATTCCGCCCGAAAGCACCACACCGGACACGGTCGTTCCGTCCGGCGCCGAAGCGGCCGCCGATGCGGGCCCCATCGGCATTGATGTGCTGCTTCAGCAGCACGCGCTGCCCCGGCCGATTACCGGCACGCCCCGGTTCAAACTGGAACGGCTGGACGCCAAAAAGAAGGATGCCGCAGAGGCGCCCAAGGAGAAGGCACCCGAGCCTGAAGCCGTTTCAGAGCCGGGAAAAGTGTTCAAGTTTGAGCGGCACGACGCGCCGGTGCCGAAGGAAGAGAAGAATTTGCCCATGATGCCGGAGGTTCCCGGATTCCGGTTTGGGCCGGGCATGCCCGACGAAAACGGCCGCCCGACCACGCCCGACGGCGGAGTGCCCGGCAGAAAGTTCAAGATTGACCGGCTCGACAAGCCCCAACTGCCGGAGGGGACCGGCGGCAAGCCGGAACCCGCCGAGACCGCCGACCCTCGGGATGAGCAGGAACCGGCCATCGCCGGGAAGAAGGCGGCACCCCAGCCCGGGGAAGGCATGCAGGCACTGCCCGCAAAGGACGAAGAACGGGCCGCACCGCCTCCCGACACGCCCCCGCCGGAGCCAAAACCGGAGCAGAAGCCGGGCACAAGGCCCGAACTGCCGTCTGTCATTCCCCAAGATCCCGCATTCAACTTCGGTCCCAGTTTCAAGGGTGCCAAACCGGAAAGCGGAGACACCGCCGCAGGCAAACGCGGCACGTTTCGCATCGAACGGGTGAATCCGTAGAATAGGCACGCAAGATTGCAGCTTGTGGGGCCAAACGGAGTGCAGCCCGCCGAAATAACCGCTTTCCGTCCGGGTGTTCCGTTGCTGTCCGACCAAGAAAGGCATTTATTCCCATGGTCTTCTGGCTCTATGCAGGTTTCCTGCTGTTTGTTTTCGTCATGCTTGCCCTTGACCTTGGCGTGTTCAACCGGAAGGCGCACACCATCGGCACGGTGGAGGCGCTGGCATGGACCTCGTTCTGGGTGAGCCTGTCGCTCGTGTTCAGCGCCATTGTCTATTACATGTACAAGTACGACTGGCTGGGGGTTGCTTCCGCCTCCGGGCTGGGGCTGACCGGACGCCAGGCGGCGCTGCAGTACATCACCGGCTACCTCATCGAGGAATCGCTGAGCGTGGACAACATGGTTGTCATCGCGCTCGTTTTTGCGCATTTCGGCATCCCGACCCGCTATCAGCACCGGGTGCTGTTCTGGGGCATTCTGGGCGCGCTCATCATGCGCGGCGCGATGATCGCCGCCGGCACGGCGCTGATCTCCCGATTCGAGTGGATCCTGTATGTCTTTGGAGCGCTGCTCATCTACACGGCGGTGAAGATCGCCTTTGCCGGCGACGAAAAGCCGGACCCCGAGAGGAACCTGCTGGTGCGGCTGGCGCGGCGCCTGTTCAACGTGACCACCGAGCTGCACGGCACCCGGTTCATCATCAAACGCGACGGGAAACGTTACGTCACCCTGCTGTTCATCGTGCTGCTGGTAGTGGAAAGCTCCGACGTCATTTTTGCCGTGGACTCCATTCCCGCCGTGATTGCCGTCACCCGCGACCCTTTCCTCGTGTTCACCTCCAACATCTTCGCCATCCTCGGCCTGCGCTCGCTTTACTTCGCGCTGGCCGGACTGATTGACCAGTTCCGCTATCTCAAGCCGAGCCTGGTCGTGCTGCTTGCCTTCGTCGGGGTCAAGCTGATCATCGAGCACTGGTATGCCATTCCCACGTCGGTTTCACTGCTCGTGGTGCTGGGCATTCTCTCCGTGGGCGTGGTTGCGTCGCTCATCGAGCTGCGCCGCAATCCCGTGATGAAGAAGCAGGTTGAGGACATCACGCAGGCCGCCGAGGACATGGCAGTCATGACGTTCCGTCAGGCTAAACGCATCGCCGTGCTCTTCATCGGCTCCAGTGTGCTGGTCGTGGGGCTGGCGCTGCTGTTCCTGCCCGGCCCGGCCTTTGTCGTCATTCCCGCGGGACTGGCCATCCTCGCCACCGAGTTTGTCTGGGCCCGGCGCATACTAAAGCGCATGAAGACAGAGGCGCAAAACCTCTATTCCGCCGTCATGGACGGCAGCGAAAAGGAGGACGGGAAGCAGTAGCCCGGTCCGCCGCGCGCAACGGCCCGTTCTGTCAGCGATTGACGGTGGCTGCGCCGGGTGTCGGAACCGCGGGGGTGGTGGGTGGAACCGGCGCGGTGGCTTCCCTCACCTTTTCCCAAACGGCGTCAGCCAGTCCCTGGAAATCGTCGTTGAAATGGTGGTTGCCCTCGCGCTTGAGCACCATGACTTTCTTGGGGTCGAGCTTCTCGCAGATGCAGTCCTTGTCTTCCGTGCTGGTGACGCACAGCACCTTCGGCCCGGAAATCCGCTCAATTTCCGGCTGCACAGGGTACTTGGCACGGTTTGTGGGTGAGATCACCCAGTCCGCCAGATGAAACTCGAACATCGTGTCAACGGACGGTCCGATCATGATGACCATGGCCACCCTGTCTTTCAGGTCCTCCGGAACGCGGGTGGCGACGAACGGAATGATCTCCGCGCCCAACGAATAGCCGGACAGCACGATGCGCTGCCTGTTCCACTTCTTCATGTAGAAACGAATCGCGCGGTACATGTCCGCCGCGGTTTCGTCCGGAGTGCGCGGCTTTGCGAAGTAGCCGTGCGAACTCATGCCGATCATCGGTATGCCGTGGTCCGCGAGCGTCTTGGACACCGTGTTGTCCAACCCCCACCAGCCGCCGTCGCCGCTGATGAGTATGCCCAGCATGTCCGTGGATTCTTTGCCCTGCGACAGTTCGGTAATCGGCAGATCCTTGACGTCCGCCACTTCCGGTTTGGCTGCCGTCTGGCCGGACGGATCGGCGGCCCGGCAAGCCGGGGCCGAAAAGAAGACTGCCTGGGCCGCCGCCAGCACCCCGGCCAGCAGGATCGGACATGTGCGTCTGTTCATAGACCCGAAAGACTCCTCTTAGGCGCGTGTGGGTTACCCGCAACGTTCGCCTCCCATTATACTCCCAACCGGCGCGGGCGCAGGGCCGGGTAACAGGCCTATTTCCCCCAGCCCTCTCGAAGCACGCGTTCGGCGTTGCCGTGCAGGAACTTCTCGACCTGATCGCCCGTGTACTTTCTCAGCATGGCCTCGCGCAGTGTCCGGTAACCGCGGGGCGAACGCAGATCTTTTGGCACGGTGGTGAAACCGTCCAAGTCCGAGCCCATCGCCACCACGTCCTCGCCGCCGTGCTGCACAAGAAAGTCAACGGCATCCAGTGCGCTCTCGACACCGGCGTTGTCCCGTCCGGCAAGTTCCGGGCGGAAGAACATCATGAGGCCGACGACTCCGCCTGTGTCGGCAATCTCGCGGACGTCTTCCGGCAGCGGGTCGTGTCCGGCCCGCGAGGCGGCCGGGGCGCAGACATGCGACATGATGACCGGCCGCCTCTTGGGATGGTTGCGCGCGATTTCGATAACCCGTTTTCGGTATTCGCGCGTGCCGTGCGTGGGGTCAATGATGATGCCCACGTCCAGCAGCTTCTCGACAAGCTGGTGCCCCCAGTCCGAAAGTCCGGCCGCGTCCTGAAATTTGGCGTTGAAGCAGCCCGGCGCAAACCGCGTGCGCATGTCCATGCCCATGATGTCCGCGCAGCCCCCGGCCTTGTTCGGGTAGAGGTGGGGAACGACCATGCAACAGACGCCGCGTTTGAACAGTTCATCCACCATGCCGATATCACCGTTCAGATGGTGTGCGCCCTCGACGGCGTGGAGCATGCAGATTTTGCCCGCGGCATTGATGCGCCGCATGTCGGCACGGGAGTGTGCGACCTCGATGATATCGCCGCGCCGCTGGCGTGCTTCTTCGATCATCTTCTCCGCGAAATCCAGATACTCGCGGGTCAGCGCGTCCATCGGGGCGGTGGCAAGGTGGGCGGCGGTGGGGGAGACCGACGCCAACAGGCCCAGCGGCCAGACATCGGTGAACATTTGGCGCTCCACAACGTAGGTGGCGCAGACAAAGGTCTTGACGCCCCCGTCCATCAGCGCATCAAGGTCCACGCACATCTTTAAGGGAAAGAAGCCGGCAGGCGCCCCGTGGGCCCTCCAGAACTTCGCGCCAAACAGGTATGGTTTCAGCGTGGCGTGGGTGTGCAGATCGACCACGCCGAACCGCGCGTCCGCCATCGGACGCTCCGCGACGGCGGTGGCCGGTGAATTCCCCGGCGTCTCCGTGACGCCCGCGGCTGCGGACATGGCTGCGAGCGCCGTTGCCTTGAGAAAGCCCCGGCGTGTCGCGGGCGGCGTCGGTCCTCCGCCATGCATCTTTCTCGGTTCTCCCCGATTACTCGGTTATCGGATCGCCGCGGCTGATGATGGTCACCAGGGCGCGGCTGTTGATGTCCGGCGCGGCGTCGCATTCAAACTTCACCGCGTTGTCGCCCGGTTCCAGGGCCGGTGCTTCGCCCTGCGGCGTCACGTTGCCGATCAACTGGCCGTTGGGTCCGTACAGTTTGCAGTCCTCCATGCCGCGGTATTCGAGATAGGCCCCAACTTCCATGCCCACCGGAAACACCAGCGTCCTGCCGCCGATGGCCAGTTTGGGATTGATCAGCTTCGCTTTCACCAGCGGCAGCGCCTTGATCGGGCTCAGATGGCAGGCAGCCTCCTGCCCCTGCGGCAGGTTGTTGTACCAGAAATTCAGCTGCGCAATCTGGCCGTAGTCCACCCCCTCGCGGTAAACTGCATAGGCGGCGTTTCGGTAGGGCCAGTTGTGGTCCGCAATGCTCGTGCTTTCGATTTCGAGCAGTTCGAAGTAGCGCCAGCCGGTGAAGTCCACGGTGATGTGGTGATCGCCGTAGCCCAGCGAGGTCGTGTGGCGCGGGCTCATCAACTGCACATTCAGCGTTTCGCCCCTTCCGTCGCCGTGTACCCACAGGCCCAGCGCCTCCTTTTCGGCGATGCTTAACGGCGGGGTGAAGTTCTTTCCGGCGCTGCCGTAGGCACCGTCCGGTGCCGGCAGGTCGCTCTTGCCGGTGAGCAGTCCGCTGGCCGTGCCGGTCTTGACCACGTCCGTGGCCGAAGCCAGATTCACCTGCACGCCGCCTGCGGCCTGGTGCTCCGTGTAGGCTTCCGGCTTGCTGAAATCCTCGATCACGACGCCCTCCGGCGCGTCATACGGCGCGGCGGAGTACAGCGCCTCGATGCGGAGCTGCGCGGGCTGCGCGGCGAAGCCGTTCTTCACCGTCCACGCGTCATTCCCGCCGGCTGCAACCTGCACCTTGTGCTTCGCGTATTCCACGGGCCGGAAACTTGCTGCACCGTCCGCACCCGTTTCCATCGTGAAGTCCTTGCCCGGTGCGGCCAGTTGCTTCAGGATGGACGCGGGCACGGTCTTGGCATGGCGCAGGTCTTCATATCGGCGAAAGATCGGGGCGAGCCGCTCGTAGGCGGGCACGCTCTTGAGTGTGCCCGGGTCAACCCCCATCAGTGAAATGCTGAAGTTGTTGGCCAGGCATTTCGTCATCAGGTACTCGATGTCGTCCGGGTAGGTCGGCTCGTTCCACAGCGCCGCGCTGCCTTCCTTCCAGGTTTGCACGGCCCACCAGCCCAGATTCATCGGCAGGAACATGTTTGCCCCGGCGGCGTTGGCCGCCGCATGCACATCCACGAAGCGTTTGTGCGCACGGCCGGGATGATCCCAGGCGCCCATGCGCGCGCGAACGTACCACAGGTGGTGGTGGAAGGTGCTCATCTCAAACAGTGCCGGCCTTTCCAGACGTTTCGCGATTTCAAACACAAACTTGGACCCGTAGTGCCAGGCCAGGTCCGCGCCGCCGAGAATCGCCTCGCCGTCGAGCGCGTCCAGGTAGATCATGTCAAAGCCGCACTGGTTGAACGTGTCCGCCGTGTTGAACGCCACCTCGGACAGCAGCGTTGAGTCGGCGTCCGGCGTGAACAGGCCGAAGCATTCTTTAAGATGGGCGACCTTGGCACCCTTTTCGTGCGCCGCGGCCTTTGTCCCGTAAGCGCCGCGGGTGCATTCGGTGAACCCGAAGGGGGCTTCCTTGTTGACGCCCTTGTACGTGATCAATTCGCTGTCAATCTGGACGGTCACGCTGTTGTGCACGAAAAAGCCGGTGGTGGTGTGCATGTCGGCGGTGGACTCGTCCACGGTCACCGTGGCCGCATCGGCCGGAATTGCATCTGCGAGCGTCAGGATGCGGTCCTTGCCCAGGCGCGGATCAGGGACCGGCGTCACATAGGGCGTGTCCTTGGCGATAAAGAAGGCGTAGGTGTGCAGTCCCGCCGAGATGCCCGCCGCGTGGAGCTTGTCGAGGACTGCCTTCACGCTTGCACGACCGTTCGGGAAGATTTTCGGGTTGGGATTGCAGTCACCAAAACGCAGCGAGGTGCCCGTGTGGAAGTCCACCTGGTTGAGGCCCAGCGCCTTTACTGTCTCGATCCAGGAGTCCACGGTGTCCTCATTCAGCGCGCCGAAATCAAACAGGTAGGAGCCGCGGTTGATCTCCCCGTCGAGCGCCCAGGGGCCGCCGATGTTGGTCTTGGGCAGTTCCTCCGCCGTGGCCACCGCCTCCTTCATCACGTCGCGGAGCGCCGGCGTCGGGCATGCCACGATGGCGGCCTTTGCCCCCTGGATGCCGAAGCGCGGGATGCACATCGCGTGCAGCACCGAACTGGGCCCGGGAATCTCCGGCACGTTGGTCTGGAGGTTGAACGCCAGTGCGCAGGCCGCAAAGGGCTCGTCCAGGCTGCCCTTCAACGTGAGCGGCACATCAAAGAACGTCAGTTCATCCACGTCCTTTCCCGAGAACGCCGACACCTCCAGCGCCATGAACCGCTTGTCCAGTTTCACCCGCAGGCTGGCCTCGGCCGGTGCGCCGTCGAAAACAAGCGTAAGTGTGTCTCCGTTCATGCGCGCGGCCGTGCAGGGAAAACTGGCCGTTCCTTTCTTCACCGCGGCCGCCGCGCACGGCGGGTCGGCCTTGAGAAAGTCCTGTCCCGAGGCTTTGTCGGTGAAATGCCTGCTCAGACCGTCGGCGCCGATTTCCCAGCGGACGGTTTCATTCTCCAGCACCACCGGTTCGGCTTGGGTTTGCGCCCATGCCCCGCACGCACAGGACACGCCCAAAATCATCGCCAGCCATCGCCCAAAGGGTTTCATGCCTTTTCTCCCGCAGTTGAGTATCCCATCACTGTACACCCTGACCCCCCGAAAAGGAAAAGGGGAGTCAGCCCAGCAGCACGCCGGACAGGACATTGTTAAAGAGATGCAGCAGCACGGGCGGCCACAGCGAGCGCGTCACCTCCATCATCAGGCCGAACACCCAGCCCGCGATGAAGATGCTGCCGCCGAGGGGCAGCAACCCCCAGTGCGGCCCCTGCATGTAGAGCCAACCCGGGATGTGGACGGCCAGGAAGAGCAATGCGGTGAGCAGATTGGCGTGCTGGAAGGAACGGTCCGCCCGGAGCCGCTGGAAAATGAATCCGCGAAAGAGCAGTTCCTCGGCAAAGGCGATGAGTGACATTCCGAGGAGCAGGCTTGTGAAATCGGCTGCGGTCATCGTCGAAATTCTGTGCAGACTGCCACCCTGGAAAAGGAGTGCGCTGGCCGCACACAGCGCGAGAAAGCCCGCCATGATTCCCAGGCCGAGCACGAGGGCGCGTCCGCGCGGGAGCGTGTCCAGCCGAAGGTACGCGACGGGATGCGCGCCGTCATTCCATTTCAGAAAGGTGATTACCGGCAGAACCCAGAGCGACAGACGGAGCCCCTGCGACCAACACTGGCGGAGTCCGCCGGCGTCAATGGCGTAGTCCACCGGCAGGAGCAGCACGACCCGCAGGGTCCACGCGGCATAGAAGGCCGCCACGAATGCCCAGAAGCGTCGGTCGGGGATGATTGGAAACTCGTCCGCGGGGGTGGTGTCATTCATGCGCAGCAGTATGCTTTCGGAGAGAGGGAAAAGCAACCGGGAAAGGCGCGACAATTTGGACTGCGGTGGCAGCAAAGCGCCGACACCGCTTTGGCTGTCCCTCCATTCGCCGCATTCATCCAGTCCGCGACCCAAACCAGGCAAGCATGCCAAACAAGCCAAAGCGGTGTCGTTGCCACCGCAGTCCATAATGGGCCGCTTCTTCAGGTTTTCGGACCGTGCCTGTACTGTGTATCATGGCCCCATTGCCCCAAACAGATTCCTATCATCTTCTTATGAGGTATGCCATCATGAACCGTATCATCCGTTTCGTCACGACGGCGGGCGCACTGTTGTCCTGCGTGCAGACTTCGGTTGTCGCGCAACAGGCGTCGGCAGAAAAGAAGTCCATTGATGTGGGCGATCACAAGCAGTGGTTCATTGATGATCTTTTCTTCGAATCCTCCGCCAATATCACCCTGCGCGTGGTGCCGCCTGCCAAGACCGGCGAACGCATGCTGGTGTCGGACCGTCCCTGGGAGGACGCCACGCTGAACTGGTTTAGCGTGATGGAGGACGGCGGCAAGTACCGCATGTGGTATGAGTGCTATGACGTTGAGGGATGGCCGACCACGAACGACACGTCCTTCTGTTATGCCGAATCGGCGAACGGGATGCATTGGACGAAACCGGCGCTCGGGTTGTTCAATTACCACGATTCAAAGGACAACAACATTCTCTTTCGGCAGATCGGCGGGGAAGGGGGGCATTCGCGGGTGCACGGCGCGTGTGTTTTCAAAGACCCCGCCGCGCCGCCCGAAGCGCGGTACAAAGCCGTGTCGCAGGGCATGTTCGCGGGCGCCGATCCGCCGCAGCGTGTCGCGGGCATGTGTTCCGCCGACGGGTTGCGTTGGACGCGCCTGCCCGGCCGCATCTGCGACGTGTTTGCCGACAGCCAGTATTCGGGCTTTTGGGACGGGCTCATCGGTCAGTACGTTCTTTATGGCCGCGTGTCCGGCCGTGGGCGGTCCATCGGACGCAGCGCCAGTGTCGCGTTTGACCGGTTTGCCCCGCTGGAACTGGTGCTGCAAACGGATGACACATTCCCGCCCGATGCGGACCTGTACAATCCCGCCGCCTTCAAGTATCCCAGTGCGGATCGCGTCTATCTGATGTTTCCGAGTCTCTACAATCATTCTTCGGACACGCTGGACATCCACCTTGCGGTGAGCGGTGACGGCATTCACTGGACTTGGCCCGAACGCGGCAAGCCGTTTATCGCGCTGGGTGCGGCGGGCAGTTTCGACAGCGGTTCTCTGTACATGGGGCAGGGCATGGTCCGCGTTGGGAATGAATTGTGGCAGTACTACAGCGGCTCGCCGCTGAAACACAACGAGGCCGAACTCGACGCGCTGGCCAAACCGGAGAACAAGCGGGTGTTCAGCCGGGTGGTGTCGCGCCTGGACGGGCTGGTGTGCGCGCAGGCCGGTGCGGAGGAGGGGACTTTCACCACGCCGCCGCTTGCATTCGAAGGAAAGACGCTGGTGCTAAACGTGAAGACGGAGGGGGATGGCGAGGTACGGGTCGGTTTGCTCGATGCCGATGGAAAACCCGTCGCCGGGCATGCGGTCGAAGACTGCGTTCCGATTACAGGCGACCACGTCGAACAGACGGTCGCCTGGAAGGCCGGCACCGGCCTTGGCGACTTGATGAAGGCACCGGTTAAAATGACGGTCAAGATGCGAAACGCCAAATTGTTTTCATTTCGTTCTGCGCGCTGATTTGGCCTATGAAGCCGCGCCGACACGCTGTTACTTTTTTGAGTGCGGCGGCATGGCCACCGCACTCAAGAAGGCCGTGCCGCCACATCCTCTTACGCTGCGGTGGGGACGGTGACAATGCGGGAAACCTGTTCGGGCGGCAGGTTGAGAAGGAAGCCGCGGCGGGGCACGGATTTGATGATGCCGGACCACTCGGGGGCGACGGCGGCGATGCGCTTGAGCAGCAGGCTTTTCTGGAAGTGCATCTGGTTGTTCTCGACGACGGTTTCGCCCCAGACGGCGCGGTAGATTTCCTCGTAGGGCACGCATTCGCCGGGATGGGCGGCGAGCAGGCGGATGAGCCGGTACTGCTTGTCCTGAAGCGTGACGGTAATGCCAAGCACGCGGATCTCGTTGGGACGGCGGTCGTCAATGATGAGCAGGGGAGGGGAGATGACGGTTGCGTTCTTCGCTGCACCTTCCGCGTCGGGATCGTTGTGTTCGGCCCAGGCGCGCAGTTTGCGCGCGGCGGGTTCGGGCACAATGCGCGCCAGCAGGGCGTCGGACGCGCGGAGCAGCGCGCGGGGCGTACACAGGCCCGCCTCGCACAGGGCGACGGCGGCCGCACGCGTCAGCCCGCCTGCGGCATGCACCAGCGGCAGCGCCTCCTCGCGCAGGCCCAGCGCGAGCCGTTCGGCGAGCGCGGCGATGCGCGCGGCCATGGGCTGGGGCATGTCGAGCGCGTCGGCAATGGCGGTGGTGGTGTCGGCCAGCCAGGCCAACTGGTCCGCCGCGGTGAGCACCTGTCCGGCGGCGGTGTCGAATTCCTCCTCCAGCGCGGGCAGGGCGGCGTGGTCAATCCACGCGTTGACAAAGAGCGCCGCCTTGATTGCGCGGACCTCGTCGAAGAAGGGGGTGAGCCGGCAGCAGCGGAAGCGGTTGAGCGGCGTGTCGGCGGCGTTTTCCTGCGAGGCGGCGGCCAGCTTGAGCCGGCCCGGATAGTCGGCGTGCTCGTATTCGCGGGCGGTAAGCGTCACATGGCGCATACGCCCGTCGGGCGTGAGCGCCAGCGCGAGGATGAGGTCGAGGTCAAGCCATTCGCGCTGCCGCGACACGCGCAGCCAGTGGCGAATTTCGAGCGCCGTGGCGATGGAGATGCCCTTGGCCGCCGCGGCCCGGCCAAAGGTGGTCGCCTCCAGTGGCGCGTTCGGATTGTTCTCCGCGGACATGCCCGGCTCGGCGTCGGACAGCGGCCGGAGCACGCCCGCCTCCAGACAATGGTGCACCGCCGCCTTGACGCGGTGGGCCGTTTCGCCGGGCAGATGGCGTCCCTGCCACTTTATACGCGCCGAGAGCGTGCGGTCGAAGAAGGCGGTCATCTCCGCCGCGGTGCGGCAGCAGCGCGACGCGGCCATGCGCAGCGCGTGGTCCTCCAGCGGCGTGTGCGCCAGCGGCGGGTCGAGCGGCGGGCGGCGCCCCTGTACATAGCAGCGCCAGAGGCTGTCGGCGTCGAAGGGCGTGGCCGCCATGAGGATGGATCGGCCGAAGCCCTGGCCCGCGCCGAAACGCCCGGCGCGGCCGCTCATGTTTTCGTATTCGCCATGGTCAATGGGCGTTTTCCAGGGCAGGTCGAAGCGCGGATCGTAGATCCATTTGTCGGCGCTCACGAACACGTTGGCCGCGGGCAGGTTCATGCCCACGGCGAGCGTGCCCGTGGACACCATCACCCGCGCCGCGCCGCTGCGGAAAGCCTCCTCGGCCACGGCGCGCTCCTCGGGCGTGAGGTCGGTGTTGTGAAAGGCCACGACGTTGGACAGCGTGTGCAGGAGCGTGTCGCGGGCGCGCGTCGGCGGCAGATCGCGCAGCGCGTCGGCGGCGTCGCCCGCGCCCGGCAGGCGCAGCCGCGCCGCGAGCAGTTCGGCGCCGCGCCGGGCCTCGTGCTTCGCCTTGACGAAGATCAGGCAGGTCTCGCCGCCCTCGGTCAGTGCGCGCACGTTCTGCGAGAGCGATTCCCATGCGGATGCGCCGGGGACGCTGAGCATTGTTTCGGCGCCCTCGTTGCCGTCGTTGTGCGTGCGGTAGCGGTACTGCCCGTCGTGCAGCACGCCGTAGCGCAGTTCGACCGGGCGGCGGTCATGGGTGATCAGCCGCGCGTTGAGCCATTCGGCGACGCGGTCCGCTTCGGGCATGACCGCCGACAGGCCGATGATGCGCCGTTCGGACGCGATCAGCCGCGCCAGCAGCATCTCGACGCCCGCCCCGCGCTCGGCATCGCACAGCAGGTCCAACTCGTCGGCCACCACCAAACTGATCTCGTTGAGCCGTTCGGGCCGCCACGCCAGCAGTTGGGCGAATTTCTCGTAGACCGACACGGCGATGGAAAAATCGCCCTGCTCGAAATCGGCGTCAAACTCGCGGTGCTCGCGGGTGGACACGATGACCTTGAGCCCCAGCGCGGCGTAGCGCTCGGCGAAGATGGCGTGCTTTTCCGCGGCCAGCGCCTTGAGCGGCGCCAGGTACACCGCCTTGCGGCGCTGCGCTGCGGCGGCCACGGCGGCCATCTCGCCCACAAAGGTCTTACCCGAACTGGTCGGCGCCTGCACGAGCAGGTTGCCCCCGCCAAACAGGCCAAACTCGCACACCGCCCGCGCCTGCAACGGTAGCAGTTGGTTTCCCTGTTTCTCGCGCCAAGCCGCCACCACCCGGTCCGTCGCGCCGTATCCGACAAGTTGCATCATGTCCATCGTTCCAACCCTCGGCAGGAACCGCGTCCTCATTCGCGGCTCCAAGACCACATTAGATTATACTGAAAAAAGATTCAGTAGTCAAATGAAAAATCGGGTGGGGAAGGGCCGAAAGTTATGGAAGCAATGGAACGATGGTTGGGCAAGATGCGGCGTTTTCAGGATTGCAGAATGACTGCATGATATAATGGGGATATTTATTAAGGATGCCTGTTAGCGTCATCCTGAAAGGCGGGCGATGCGCCGTTTGCGAATATATGTGGACACCTCCGTGGTGGGTGGCTGCTGTGACGAAGAATTTGCGCAAGAAAGCCTTGCCCTCTTTGAAATGGCTCGAAGAGGCGAAGCGATTGTGCTTGTGTCTGACCTTCTTACGCAAGAGTTGGCCCAAGCGCCCGAGAAGGTGCAGAACGTATTGTTGTCCATCTCCGGTGAAAACTTGGAAGAAATCCGGCGTTCAGGGGAATCAGAACGGCTGTGCCAGGCGTATTTGGATGCAGGCGTGGTGTCGGCGCAGTCGAAAAATGACGCACACCATGTTGCTGTGGCCACAATTGCCAGAGCGGATGTCATAGTGAGCTGGAATTTCAAACATATTGTGCATTTTGACAAGATACGATTCTTCAATGCGGTAAACCTTCGTGAAGGTTATCCCGCGATTGAAATCCGTTCTCCAAAGGAAATCGTGTGATGTTTGCCAAAACAAAAACCTTCGACTGCGTCGAAATGAAGAATCGTATTCAGGCGGAATTGCTTGCCGAGGAACAGCGGCTGGGTGCCGAGGAAGTGGCGCGCCGTCACGAGGAATGGCTGAAGACATCCAACGATCCGCTTGCCGTTTGGTGGAGAAACATCAGCTCTGCCAAGAAGCCTCCAAAACAACCGGGTTAGCGATCAATGCCCCGACACGCGCCGTCATTGCGAGCGAAGCGCGGC
>CALDSM010000337.1 GCA_937923585.1 uncultured bacterium | reverse complement strand
TGGCGTGCTTGTGCTGCACGGTGTGCATGGCGCAAATAGAGGTTCCCCCTGGCATGCGCATCGCCACTTTCGACATTGACGCCACGCCGCCGGTGGGCTCCTTCCTTGCCTACGACGCCTGCGTGAACCGGGGAGAACTGGGGCTCCGCGCGCGCGGCATCGTGCTGTTGGGCGCGGACAAACCCATCGTCTTGTGCGCGATAGACTGGGTCGGCATTGGCAGCGGGGGGCATGATGCCTTCCGTCAGACGATTGCCGACGCGGCGGGTACGGAGATGCGGCGGGTGGCCGTCCACACGGTACACCAGCACGACGCGCCCGGCTGTGATTTCACGGCGGAGCAAATCCTGAAAGACCACGGCATCACGCCGCGCCGGTATGAGGGCACCTTCCACCGGGAACTGTTGGAACGTCTGGGGAAGGCCGTGCGGGCGGCACTCGAGAAGGCGCAGCCCGTCACCCACCTGGGGCTGGGCAGCGCCAAGGTAGAGGCGGTCGCATCCAATCGCAGGGTGAAGGGACCGGACGGGAAGGTTGGCCCGATGCGCGGTTCCTCATGCAAGAACGCTGATCTCCGGGCCGCGCCGGAAGGCCTGTTCGACCCCGATGTGTCGCTGGTCAGTTTCTGGAACGGCGACAAACTGGTGGCCGTGCTGAGCTACTACGCGGTGCATCCGCAGAGCTACTACCGGACGGGCATCGCCAATCCGGATTATCCCGGCATTGCCCGGTTCCTGCGGCAGTCGGCGGTGCCGCAGGCGCTGCATATCCATTTCAACGGGGCGGGCGGCAATGTGGCCGCGGGCAAGTACAACGACGGCTCGCCGGAAAACCGCCTTGTGCTGGCGGAACGGTTGGCCGACGGCATGCGCCGCGCCTGGGAGGCCACGAAGCGCACGCCTGTCACCAGCAATGATGTGCATTGGTCCGTGCTTCCGGTGGCGCTGCCGCCCGGGCCCCACCTGGACAAGGCGCTGCTTGAAGCGCGCATGCAGGAAGAGAAGGATATGACCGTGGTGGAGGATTGTGCGCGCAAACTGGGCTGGCTGGAGCGCTGCACCGCGGGAACCCGGACAGACCTGTCCTGTCTGGCCGTGGGCCGTGCGCGCATCCTTCATCTGCCCGGCGAACCTTTTGTGGAGTACCAGTTGCACGCCAAGGGGGCCCGCCCCGACCTCTTCGTCGCCATGGCCGGCTACGGCGACTATGCGCCCGGTTACATCGGCACCGCCGTCGCATATGACGAGGGAGGCTACGAGACCGAACCCCGGTCCAGCAACGTCGCGCCGGAAGTGGAGGAGGTCCTTTCCGACGCCATCAGGAAACTTCTCGCCGAGTAGTTCAGAACGTTGCGAAGTGCAACCCGCCATGGCGGATAAACTTCGCGGATAAGTGCGTTCCCAAGTGCAACTTGGGAACGAGAGAAAAGGTCAACTTGGGAACGAGACATCATGACCCGTTGGTTCACCCTGAAACCATGAAAACGGGTCCACGCTCTCGACCCGAGAGTGCGCGGTCTTGGGTCCCCCCTGGAGGGGGGCGGTCCCGCCGCAGGCGGGGCGGGGGGTGTACGGCGTTGTGCAAAGACTTCAAGGCATACACCCCCCGGCCCTTCGGGCCGCCCCCCTCGCAGGGGGGACCAAAAGCGTTTGCGTCCAGGGAATTTTCGGAGCAGAAAGAATGAAGCGCGGCCGGGAACTGTTGGGTTCCCGGCCGCGCGTGCTACTGCGTTGCTGTATGTCTTACAGGATCTCGGCGATCTGCACCGCGTTGGATGCGGCGCCCTTGAGCAGGTTGTCGGCGACGACCCACATTTCGAGGGCGCTCGGGTGCGACACGTCCTCGCGAATGCGGCCGACGAAGGTGTCGTACCGGCCGGCGGCGTTGACGGCCAGCGGATACAACTGCGCGGCCGGGTCGTCCTGCACGATGACGCCGGGGGCGTTGCGCAGCAGTTCGCGGGCCTGGTCCGCCGTGAGCTTCTTTTCGGTTTCGACGTTGACCGACTCGCTGTGTCCCTTGAACACCGGAACGCGGACCGTGGTCGCCGTGACCATAATGGTCTGATCGCCGAGGATCTTCTTGGTCTCGTTGACCATCTTCATCTCTTCATTGGTGTAGCCGTTGGCTTCAAACGCGCCGCTCTGCGGGATCTGCGGAATCACGTTGAACGCGATCTGGTGCGGGAACACCTTCGGCGCATACGCCTCGCCGGTCACAAGCGCGCGGGTCTGCTCGCTCAGCTCGTTGATGGCGGCGCTGCCCGCGCCGGAAACGGCCTGGTAGGTGGCCACGACGACGCGCTTGATCTTCGCGGCGTCATGCAGGGGCTTGAGCACGACGACCATCTGGATGGTGGAGCAGTTCGGGTTGGCGATGATGCCCTTGTGCCATTTCAGGTCGCCCGGATTGACCTCGGGCACCACGAGCGGCACTTCGGGGTCCATGCGCCACGCGCTGGAATTGTCAATGACCACGCAGCCTGCCTTTGCGGCCGACGGCGCGAAGCGCTTGCTGGTGCCGCCGCCCGCGCTGAACAGGGCGATCTCGACGCCGTTGAAGGAGTCGTCGGAAAGCACCTCGACGGGGATTTCCTCGCCCTTGAACGTCAAAGTTCGGCCCTTGGAGCGCTCGGACGCCAGAAGCTTGACTGATTTGACCGGGAAATTCCGGTCTTCAAGCACCCGCAACATTTCCCGGCCGACGACTCCGGTCGCACCGGCCACTGCAACAACTTTGCCGCTCATCTCAGGGCTCCTTGTCTCTTGCTGCTGACCTTGCCTCCCGGCCGGAACACCCGGTCTGGGGGATACACCTGTTCCCCGACTGTTGCAGCGTCACCAGCGGGGAATTACGTCAAGAACCCTCTTGAAGGGTCTTGTATTTTACCAAATTCTCGTCCGGAAAGTCGAGATTTGGTTGATAATGGACAATTGACAATGGACAGTTGACAATGAAGAACAGGGACGTGGCTTTACAAAGCGGCTTCGACTGGCATTGATCCCGGGCGGGGCTGGAAAGGATAATTGGGCGCGTTGGAAGTGACTCACAAGGAGATTCATCATGAAGGTACTGGCATTCAACGGAAGCCCGCGCAAGGGCGGCAACACGGAAATCCTGCTGCGGGCGGCGCTCGCCCCCGCGGCGGCGGCGGGCATGGAAACGGGATTCATCCAGGTGGGCGGCACCGGTGTGCAGCATTGCCGGGCCTGCTACTGGTGCGCGAAGCAGAAAAACCGCCGCTGCGTCAATGACAATGACGATATCAACCGGTGGATCGAGGAAATTGCGGGTGCGGACGCCATTATTCTGGGCTCACCCACCTACTTTGCCGACATGACGGCGGACATGAAGGCCTTCATTGACCGGGTGGCCTTTGTCGCCCGGATGAACGACAACCTGTTCTCGCGCAAGATTGGGGCGGCGGTGGTCGCGCAGCGGCGCGGCGGCGCGGTGAATGTTATGGACGCTATCAACCACATGTTCCTCATGTCGCGCATGATTGTGCCCGGTTCGACGTACTGGAATTTCGGCGTCGGCCGCGATATTGGCGAGGTGTCCGGCGACAAGGAAGGCATGGAGAACATGCGCGACCTCGGCGAGACGATTGTGTGGCTGGTGCAGACGCTGCACAGGCCCGCCGCTGTCACGGTATAGGGAAACGTCTGCCCGTCCCTTTTTGAGTGCGGCGGCCATGCCGCCGCTTTTTTTCGCCGGGGCCATGCCCCGACGTTTCTGTGCGGAAGCGGCGCTTCCGCATGAAAGCGGCGGCATGGCCGCCGCAGTCAAAAAAAGGGAGATGTCCGTGCCGCCCTATTCCCCCCGGTTGCGCAGAACGGCGGCGAGCACCTTTGTCTCGCGCTCCATGAGCAGGTCGCCGGCGTGGGTCAGGCTGACGCGGTAGATCACGATTGCCGCGCCGAGCAGCAGCAGGGTCGCCGGCAGACTGAGCGGAAAGCCGTACCATTTCCAGGCAACGGCGGACACGAAATCCAGGTTCAGGCACAGTGCCGTGGGCAGCGACAGCACGCCGACGAT
>CALDSM010000336.1 GCA_937923585.1 uncultured bacterium | reverse complement strand
CGCGTACGGCCAGGCGCTCCTCGGGCTCGGTCATGAACTCGGTCCACACCGGACAGGAAAGGCGGCCGCCGGTGTAGTCGCGGCCCTTGCCGAGGGAGCGCCCGTCGCGGTAGCCAATCCACACGACGGTGGTGTAGTCGGCGGTGTACCCGCAGAACCAGGCGTCACGGCTGAAGTTGGTGGTGCCGGTCTTGCCGGCCACGGGCCGCTTCAGCGAGGAGGCGCGCCAGCCCGTGGGATAGAAACCGTTGCCCGGCGTGCAGACGCCCTCCATCATGTGCAGGGTGACATAGGCCACACGCGGGTCTATGGCCTGCTCCACGCGGGTTTCGTTGTGGTAGTCGAAGCGCTGGACACCGTCACGATCGCGGATGTCGGTGACCAGGACGGACTCGTGGCGCATGCCGCCGTTGGGGAAGCAGGAATAGGCCACGCAGTGGTCAATGGGCTTGACCTCGGAGGAGCCGAGGGCGATGGTGAGCCCCACGACCTCGGTGGGTATGCCGCAGCGCTGCAAGAAGGAGCGCACCACCGGCGCGCCAATTTTGTCGGTCAGCTTGACGGACACCACATTGAGCGACTTTTCCAGGGCGTGGCGTATGGGGACGGGCCCGCTGTAGCTGTTGTCGAAATTCTTGGGCGACCAGACCTTGCCGTTGGGCGCGACGCGGGTGAAGGGCTCATCCACGATGATGGTGGAGGGTGTGCAGCCGCTGGCGACGGCCGCAGCCCACACGAAGGGCTTGATGCTGGAACCCGGCTGGCGTTTCGCCTGGGTCGCGGTGTTGTACTTCTCGCGTTCAAAGTCGCGCCCGCCCACCATGGCGCGCACAAACCCCCGGTATTGCGGCCGGTTGTCAATGCAGACCAGCGCGCCTGCGGCGGGTGCAAACTCATCGGGCTTGCCCTGCCGCTCATACATTTTGCGCTGTTTGGCGTCGAATTCATCGAGCCCCTTGCCCAATGCGCGCTCGGCCGCGTCTTGCAGCCGCATGTCGAGGGTGGTGTAAATCTCGAGCCCGTCCTGGAAGATTTTCTCGTTTTCAAAGCGTTCCTTGACCATGTTGCGCACTTCTTCAACGAAGTAGGGCGCCTTGAACCGCTTGGACGGGTTGATGTGGGCGGCCCGGTTTTCAGCGGCCTGCTCCGGCCTCACCACCTGTGCGGCCAAATCCTCCGCCACGGCGGCGTCTTGGTCCGCCTGGGTGATGAACCCCTCGTCCAGCATCTGTTTGAGCACGATGCCGCGCCGGGTGCGCGCGTTTTCGAGGTTGCGGATGGGGTTGTTGGTGTTGGGCCAGCGGGTTAGCCCGGCCAGCGCGGCGGCCTCGCCCAGCGTGAGATCCTGGCAGCTCTTGCCGAAATACTGCTGCGAGGCGGCCTCGACCCCATAGGCGCTGATGCCGAGGAAGATCTGGTTGAGATAGAGTTCGAGAATCTCGTCCTTGGTGAACTTGCGCTCGATCTGGAGAGCCACCAGCGCCTCGCGGAGTTTCCGCTTGTAGGATCGCTCCGTGCCCACCTTCAATTCGTTGATGTTGCGCACGACCTGCATGGTGATGGTGCTGGCGCCGCGCACCCGGCCCGTCTGGAGCGCATCCAGAGCCACGCTCAGATAGGCTTCCGGGCGGACGCCCTTGTGCTGGTAGAAGGTGGCGTCCTCGGTGGCGATGAACGCCTTCTGAACCCTGAGCGGGATGTCGCACAGGCGCAGCAGTTGCCGCTCCTCGACCGTGAATTCGCCCAGCAACTGGCCGTCGCTGCTGAAGACCTTGCTGCCCACCTTGGGCCGGAAATCGGCGAAGGCCTGGGTCACGTCGGCGGTTTCGTCGTTGACCATCCACAGAAACAGACCCAGTCCGGCACCCCAGCACGCGCCAAGGATGAGCATGATGAAGATGAACAACCCGGCGCAGCCGCGGCGGCGCACGGGTTCGTTTTCGAGGTTTTCAGGTTCCTGCATGGTGGTCAAGAGGGTATCATGGCCTTGTCTGGGGGCGCAATGGATTCATGATAAGAGGCAGGATGCCTCTTCTGCCTGTATCGCAATGGGTTCCGTTGGGAAGTGTTATTCCACGGGAGGGGCCAAAGTTTCCGGAGCCCGCCTGCCGAGGAAACGGAAGAGGAGGGAAAGGGCGGTCGCGGCGGCCAATCCGCCGGTCACATCCGCCAGCCAGTCAAGTGGGTCACAGGTTCTGGTGGGCACGAAATACTGGTGGAATTCGTCGCTCGCGCCGTACAGGGCCGTGAAAATAACAGGCACCCAGAACAGTGTCCGGGGCGTCCATCCCCGGCCGGACTGCCGCAGTCCGTGGAAGACCAGTCCTGCGAGCAGGGCGTAAATGCAGGCATGGGCGAGTTTGTCCAGTCCTTCAAACTGGATTTCCGTCGGCGCATCCAGGGGGCCGGAGGAAAGCCAGAAGATGAGTGCGCAACAGGCGGCGACCAGAAGGGCGTGGCGAAGTCTCAAGGTGCTGAATCATCCAAGGGTTAGAGTTGGGCCAGTGTCTCGTATTCGATGCCATCAAAGAAGAACATGCGTCCGCCTGCGGCGACGCCGGTGACGTATGCATGCCCCGGTGCCACGAAATTGCGGCGCAGGGCGGTCTCGCCGCCTGAAACCGCACCTGCGGGGCTGGTGGAAAAGACAAGGGTGCTGTCGCCGCCGCCCGACAGCAGGTCGGCCAGCAGCAGCAGGGCGTAGATGCCCTCATACTCGCCCTGGTCAATGATGTCGGAGGCCGCCCGCAGCGCCGCTTCCGACCCGGTTGCCCACAGCACAAGGAGGGCGGGGAAGAAATCGTCCGGTCCGGCATAGCCGCCGGGTGCAAGAAACGTGTACAGCACCGAGTTGGCCCGGCCTTCGGCGGTGAGCAGCAGGATGTCACGGCGCTTGGCCAGTTCGGGCCGCCGCGCCAGTTCGCGCTGCTGGATGATGTCGCCCAGCGTGCGAGCCGCCATGGCGGTGAACTCCGGTATGGACGGCAGCATGGCACCGGGGGGAAGCATTACGGGCGGCCGCTGGAGTTCCGGCGACATGGGGGAGAGGGGCAGCACGATGCCCGGCGCCCGCAGGGCGAAGGGCAGCGGAACCAGGGTGACTACGGAAACGCCGGTCAACACGGTGGGCATGGCGGTCAGCAGACTGCCCAGGCTTGTCACGAGGGGCGGTGCCAGTGTGCCGCCGTCAAACACCCAAACCCCGCTTGCCTGGTAGATGTGGAGCGACACATCAGGCAGTCGCATCCAGCGTCCGATGTTCTCCGGACCGGCATAGTAGCCCAGTGTGATGGCCATCTGCATGGCGGGCGGGGGAAATGACGCAGTGGTAATTGAGGTGTTTTGCGCTTTTTTTGTGTCTTTTGCGCTGTTCTTGTCCGCTCCCGGCAGGGAGGGAAGCGTTGGGGCAAACGCGGGCGGCAGGGCGGCGGGAATGGTTCCCGGGGATACCGCAGGCGGCAAAGCGCCCGCGCTTGGCGCCGACAAGCCGCCCGGCGAGGTCGGGGCCTTGTCCGGCACTGCGGCACTGACGGTCGGGGGCAATGCGGCTGGCGCTGACGGTGAGGGTGTTGTGCCCGGCACGGATGTGCCGACATCCGGCATTGGGCCAGCAGGGACGCTTGCGCTCCCAGTAATGCCCGATTCCGGGGGGGGCGGCGTGGCGGGAGGCGTGGCGGGCCTGTCGCCGAGCAATGCCGAATCGAGCGTGTCGTTGCGCAGCACGGTATCCAAGCCCATGCCAATCGTGGCCACCAGCGGCGGGGCGAAACCGGCGCACTGCTCCAGCCATTGGAGCACCGCGTCAAATTCCTGCAAATTGGGCGGGGCGGTGTGCAGCACGGAGTGGAGCGCGGCGGCGGCAAAGGCTCCCGCGGCGCGCGCCGCCGGTTCCTGCCCCGGCCCTTCCGTGCCAATCATGTCGCGCAACGCGCCGCCGACCGTGAAAGAGAAATGGTTCTTGTCCAGATACTCGCGGAACACCGGTGCCCAATCCTCCGCGGAGACGTTGGCGCGGTATACCTTCTCGTAAAGCGCGGCAGTCGTCTCCGGAGAAGGCGAGACGACCACGGCCTCCAGTGCGGCGATGGCCTGACCCTTCTGTTCCTCCGTCAGCGCAGCGGCCATGACGGCCTGCTGTGCCATCAACAGCACAAGCCATACCGGCATCATTGCCGCGAAAATATGCGTTCCTCGGTTCATCTTCTTCGAAAACCCTTCCGCCATCGGCGAAGTACGCAAGGATTATACATGGAAGGGGAAAGCGGACCCCACCCGGGAGTATCCGCATGGACGAACGCGGACAAACACAGACTGGCACGGACGGACAGGCATCATCAGCGCCCGAGCAGTCTGAGGTTGGCCTGTGCGGCTGTGTTGGCGGGGTCCAGGGCGAGTGCCTGCTCCAATGCGGCGCGCGCCTCATCCTTCCTGTCCGCCCGCAGCAGCGCCACACCCAGATTCACGCGGGCATTGGAGTCCTTGGGCTGCAGGCGGACACCCTCCTGGAGCGGTTTCAATGCATCCTGCGGCCGTTTCAGTTCCATCAGCGCGCAGCCGAGATTGGTCCAGGCGGGGCCGTCGTTTGGGTTGATCCGGGTTGCCTTTTCGAGCCATTGCACAGCCTCCCCGGCGTTGCGGTCCATAAGCGCCGAGCCGAGGTTGTAGCAGTCATCGGCAGAATCGGGCGCAATGCGCAGCGCTTCCCGGTAACACCGGATCGCGCCGTCGGCATCGCCCTTTTCCAGCAGCCACCCGCCCGC
Source organism: uncultured bacterium (assembly GCA_937923585.1). Lineage (GTDB taxonomy): Bacteria > Hydrogenedentota > Hydrogenedentia > Hydrogenedentales > CAITNO01 > CAITNO01. The sequence continues at coordinate 14,989 of CALDSM010000336.1, read as the reverse complement.
CTTGGAGAAGGTGGGGGCATCGTTTGGATACACCTGCATCTTGCGCTCAAAGAGGTGCCATGTGTCCCGCCAAATGCCCGCCTGTCCCCAAGTCAGCGCCGCAAGCGCAATCGCGAGGCCGGTGCAGAGAAGCGTGCGAGGGGCGCGGTTCACCGGAAGGTTGACCAGCATCCACGCCGCGGCGATGGACAGGCCCATGGCCGGAATGTAGCTGAACCGGTCGGCGCAGGGGGACTCCCCGAAGCGCACGATCCCAATGACGGGCACGAGCGCGCCCACAAACCACACCCAGCCGACGGTCACCCAGGGCATTCGCCGCCGCAATGCACACGCCGCGATGCAGACCAGCACGAAGAGCGCGGTCTTCATTGCCATGACACCCGCCGAACCGGTGAGTGCGGAATCGAGATAGACGGGCGACAGTCCGAAGGGGAGCAGGAAGACCCGCAGGTAGTGGAGATAGTGCGCGGGCGCGGCCGCCAGGCCCGCCAGGGGCGAATGTTTCTCCACGACCGCCAGCGCGCCCACGGTCTTTTCGCCCTGCCACGCGAGCACGGTGACCGCAAGCGCGAGGACCATCAGCGGGATCTTCTCCGCGAACAACACGGCTGCGCGCCGTGCCGAGAACCGCATTGATCCGTCCGGCGCGGCATAACGCCCCAGCGGAAACGCATCCAGCACGAGCAGCACGCCGGGCAGCACCATGGCGCTGGTCTTGCCCATCATTGCCAGCGCGCCCGTCAGCAGTACCAGGAAGTAGCGTGCCGCGCCGGGGCGCTGCGCATGGCGCGCATGCGCCCACAGCGCCAGCGCAAAGAACAGGCCGGCCGTCAGGTCTTTCCGCCCGGCCACCCAAGCCACCGACTCGGCGCGCAGCGGATGGAGCGCGAAAAGCGCCGCCGCAACCACGGCCGCATCGCGCCGCCCCGTGAGCGCGCGGGCCGCGCCAAAGAACGCCAGCACGGCCAGCATGTGCCACAGCACGCTTGCCAGGTGGTGCCCGCCGGCCCAATCGCCGAACAGGGACGCGTCGAGCATGTGCGACAGCGAGGTGACGGGCATCCACAGGCCGAAATGCAGGTGCGTGAACGCCCATGCGACGCCGTGCCAGGACAGCCCCGCCATCACCTCGGGCTGTTGCGTGACAATGGACTGATCATCGCCCTGCAGGAAGGGATACTGCGCCGTGCGCGCATACAGCGCGGCCAGCGCCAGCAAAACCGCAGCCATGAAGGCGGCTGCGGCGATGCGCGTGATGTCGGGGCGATCCGTGGGGGTGCAGGGTTTCATGGAAAGAAAGGATATCGGAGCGCGGTGCAAAGGGGCAAGAGAGGCACATGGGACCCATGCGACGCATGGGAGAAATGTAAGAGTGAAGTCACGGGAGCGTGCGCTTCGCCTGAACTGGAAACCCCACACGCAGGTCTTCACCGCCAGAATGCCTCAATTGAGGCCGGTGTTCATTTGACCGCGTGCGGCGGGGTGCGCAGAACCATGAGCCGGATCTCGGTCATATCCTCGATGGCGTAGCGGATGCCCTCGCGGCCGATGCCGCTGTCCTTTACGCCGCCGTAGGGCATGTGGTCCACGCGCCAGGAGGGCACGTCGCCGATGACCACGCCGCCCACTTCGAGCGTGTCCCAGGCCTGGTGCGCCCGGTAGATGTCGCGGGTGAGCACGCCCGCCTGGAGCCCGTAGCGGCTCGCGTTGACCTCTTCCAGGGCGGCGCCGAAATCGCTGAACTTGGCGAGCAGCGCCATGGGTCCGAAGAATTCCTCCGCATAGGCGGGCTCCGTCTCGGGCACATTTTCCATCACCGTTGCCTCGACCATGAGCCCCTTGCGTTTGCCGCCGCAGAGCACCCTGGCCCCCGCGGCGACCGCGGAGTTCATCCACTTCTCCATGCGCGACGCCTCGGCCTCGGAGATGACCGGTCCGATGAACGTGCTTTCCTCCTTCGGGTCGCCCGCCTTAAGTTCGGACACGGCGGCCACGAACTTGTCGCGGAAGGCGTCGTACACCTCCTCATGCACGAGGATGCGCTGCACGCTGATGCAGCTTTGGCCGGACTGGTAGAAGGCGCCGATGACGCACCGCTCCACGGCGTCGTCCAGGTTGTCCCAGGTCTCGTCGAGGATTACCGCGGCGTTGCCGCCCAGTTCGAGGACGACCTTCTTCTTGCCCGCGCGCGCCTTCAGCGCCCAGCCCACCTCGGGCGACCCGGTGAAACTGAGCAGTTTCAGGCGGTCGTCCGTCGTGAACAGGTCGGCGCCGTCGCGCCTGCACGGCAGGATGGAGAACGCGCCCTCGGGCAGCGTGGTTTCGGCGAGCACCTCGCCGATGATGAGCGCGCCCAGCGGGGTGAGGCTTGCGGGCTTGAGCACGAAGGGGCAGCCCGCGGCCAGCGCCGGGGCCACCTTGTGCGCGGCCAGGTTCAGCGGGAAGTTGAACGGCGAGATGAACGAGCACGGCCCGATGGGCACGCGCTTCCACATGCCGCTGTAGCCGCGCGCCCGCGCGCTGCGGTCCAGCGCAAGGACCTCGCCGCCGAGGTTGACGGCGCATTCGGCGGCCGTCTTGAAGGTGTCAATCAGCCGGGCCGCCTCGCCGCGGCTGTCGCGGATGGGCTTGCCCGCCTCGATGCACAGCGCCTGGGCCAGTTCCTCGGCGCGCTCCTTGAACCGCGCGACGCAGTGCTCCAGCACCGCCTGCCGCTCATAACCGGCCATGCGCGCCATCGGTTCCGCCGCTTTCACCGCCGCGCCGATGGCGGCGTCAATCGCGGCTGCGTCGGCCATGGCCGCGCGCGCGGCCACCGCGCCGGTGTATTTGTCCATAACGTCGAGGTCGGCGTTCGCATGCACGGGCTTGTTTGCCAGGTAGTACGGATAGCGTTCCTTCAACATGGGGCGGTTCTCCGGCGCCTGCGGCTACACCACGATGCGCAGTTTCTCCATGAGACGGTCATTTTCACGGTAGTCTATCGGCACGGCGACAATCGCCGGACGATCTGCGGCAAAGGCCTCTTCAATCGCCAATCCGAGGTCCCGCGAGCGCTGAACCAGGATGCCCTTGCAGCCGAAACTGTCGGCCAGCTTCACAAAATCGGGATTGCCGAAAGAAAGCGGGGTGTGGTGCCCGAATTCGGTGGTCTGTTTCCATTCGATCAGGTTGTAGGCGTTGTCCACCCACACCATCACCACGATGTTGGTCTTGTGGCGCACGGCGGTCTCAAGTTCCTGCACGTTCATCAGGAAGCCGCCGTCGCCGCACAGCGCCATCACGCGGCGCTCCGGATACACCAGCTTTGCCGCGATTGCGCCCGGCAGCGCGCAGCCCATGGAGCAGAACCCGTTCGGAATCAGGCAGGTGTTGGGCTCGTCGCAGTGGTAGAACTGCGCCACCCACATTTTGTGCGAGCCCACGTCGCTGAGCAGGATGTCGTCCGGCCCCATGGCCTGGCGCACGTCCCAAATTGCCTTTTGCGGCTTGACCAGGCCCTCGGTTTCGTCGTCCTTGAACTCGTCCAGCACCTCGATCATGCGTTCTCGCACGGCATGGTTAAAGGGCGACTCCCACCACTGCGGATTGGCGCGGAACCGCTCGTTCATCATCCACAGCGTGTGGGCAAGGTCGCCGACCACCTCCACCTCCAACTGGTAGTTGTGGTCCACCACGGCGGGCAGGAAGTCTATCTGCACGATCCGTTTATCGTTCCACTTGTTCCACGAGCGCGGCGGGTATTCGACCAGGTCGTAGCCGATGGTGATGACCACATCCGCAGCGTCGAACGCCGCATTGGCGAGGGTTCTGGGCTGGAGGCCGATGGTGAACAGGCACTCGGGTGCGTGGCGAGACACGCAGCCCTTGCCCATGTAGGTGCTGATGACCGGGATTCCGGTCATCCGGGTGAAGATGCGGAGCTGCTTGCTGGCCCGGGTGCGAATGGCACCGTTCCCCGCCAGGATCACGGGGTTCTTGGCGCTGCGGATCACGGCCATGGCCATGTTCACTATCTTGTCATCCGAAACGGAGCGTCGCAGGTAGTTCACCCTCACCGGATTGCGGGTGGCCGGAAGCGCCGCGATGTCGTCGGCTATTTCAATATGGCAGGCGCCGGGTTTTTCGCGCTCCGCCGTCTTGAACGCGCGCCGCACCACTTCCGGGATGTTGTCCGGGTGGATGATCGGTGTCGCCCATTTCGTGACGGGCCGGAACATCGAAACGATGTCAATAAGCTGGTGGCTTTCCTTGTGCTGGCGCTGCGAGTCGGCCTGGCCGGTGATCACCACCATGGGCGCGCGGTCGCTGTTCGCGCTGGCCACGCCGGTGACCAGGTTGGTCGCGCCGGGCCCGAGCGTTGAAAGGCACACCCCTGACTCGCCGGTGAGCTTTCCGTAGGTTTCCGCCATGAACGCCGCAGCCTGCTCGTGGCGGGTCATGATGAACTGGATGGAGGACTTCTCAAGCGCCATCATGAAATGCGCGTTCTCTTCGCCCGGCAGTCCGAAGATGTACTTCACACCCTCCTGTTCCAAACATTTGACGAACAGTTCGGCAGCATTCATTTGCTCATAACTCCATCCGTTGCCCAAGATACATGCGCTGATGGGTAAACATCCCGCGCTAAGTCGTTATTTCTTGCGGCTCTGCCTCCGGGTCCGGAAGCGGACCGGGGGAGGGCTCGCCCCTTTTCAGCGCCTCAAGTGACCGTTCCATTTCCTGCAGGAATTCCGATGAGGGGTCAAACCGCAGCCCTTCGCGGGCGTGTCCCAGTGCGTCGTCCAGGACGGAAAGCATCAGCGCTCCGGGAATCCCCCGGCCGTCCCCCTCATAGAGGGCGCGCATCAGCGCCAGCGCGATGTCCCGGTGAAGCGCCGACTGAAACTGTTCCGGAGTCATCTCCGGCGGCAAAACACCCAGATCGCCGTTCTTCCGGAAAAAGTGGTGCGCTGTCTCGAATTCGCCCTTGGCCAGTGTTGTGTTCACATCCTTCTGATGCAGGTAGCACTGGCCCAGCGCATAATGCGCGGAGGCATCGTCGGGATGCCATGCCAGATACGCCCTGATCAGCGGGCGCGCCTCGTCGAACGCGCGCGCCCGGATTTGCGTCCATGCCGTCCGCAGCGCCTCCGGACCCGGATCCCGTCGGCAGCCCGCGAGCGCCGCCGCCAGCATTGCGGCAATCATCAAGAGCGTTTCTGTACGGCGCAGTCGGCCCGTCATGGCCGCCCTACCACTTTGGTTTCAGCCGGAAGAAGCCCGTCTGCGGGCCGACCCTCGCGAATACGGCCAGTTCGGCCGGCTTCTTTTCGCGCAGCTTGTCCATGGCCTGCTGGAAGTCGGCGATGCTGGCCACGGGGAAATCGCCCAGCGCCAGAATGATCACGCCCGCACGCATCTTGCCAATTTGCGCCGCGCTGCCCGGCTTGACCTTGCGTACGATGACGCCCTGCACGTCCTCGGCAATGTTTAGCGCGATCCGCACGTCGCGGGTGATCTCGCGCACGGACAGGCCCAGCACGGCGTCCTCGAATTCGGCCGCCTCCTGCGCGCTGCGCGGGAGCAGGCCCAGTGTCACCTCCACGGTGAGCGGCTTCCCGCCGCGCAGCAGGTCCACGGTCACCGTCTTGCCGATGCCCGTGTCGCGCACCAGCTTGGTGAAGGCCAGCACGTCGGGGTCCTGCGTCGCCTTCAGCGGCTTGCCGTCAAAGGTCTTGATCACGTCGCCCGGCTGCATGCCCGCCTTGGCGGCCGGCGAGTCGGGTACCACGGTGCTGACGATCAGGCCGCCGGTCTTGTCCAGTTCCCAATACTCGGCGTACTCGTCCTTGAGCGGCTGCGTGAAGACCCCGAGCCAGGCAGTGTCCTCGGCTTTCTTTGCCTCCTCGCGCGCGGGCGGATTGGCGATGTACTTCGAGAACAGGTCGGCCTGGTACACGAGCGGGTGGCCGCTGCGCGTGTAGAGTTCGCCGCCCTCGCCGCGGCTGAGGTCAATGCCGGTCACGCCGACCACCGCGCCGCGCGCGTTGATCACCGGCCCTGTGATGCAGCCGAAGCGCAGATTGTTTGCGAGGCAGTAGGTGGTGCGCGGCTGGGTGAGCACGGCGGCAATCCGGTCGGTAAACACGGCGGGCACGAAATCCAGCGTCTCGCCCATCAGTCCCACGACGGCCACCGGCTCGCCCGGCCGGAGCGGCTGGGGGTCGAAGGCTGCAAAGGGCAGGCTTAGCGGCGTGTCCGACTGCGCCTGCATGAACACCACGTTGAGGTCGTTCGGCTTGTGCAGCAGGACTGCCGGGTACTCCTTTTCCGCGCCGCCGTGCCCCACGCGCACCCGGAGGTCCACGGGGGTCGCATTCTCCACCGAGAGATGGCCCTGTGCCATCACCAGCCCGTCGGCGCGCACAATCAGGCCCAGGCAGTTGCCGTTGCGCCGGACGGTTTCGCCCGTGTGCGGGTCGGTCACCTCCTGGGTGAACAGCACCTGGCATATCGCCGGGGTGACTTTGTCATAGTTATCCTGCAGCGACTGCGAAGTGAAATCGTCCTGCGCCGCCGCGGTGAACGCGGCGGTCGCCGCAAGAAGCATCAAGAGGGCGTTATTCCGCATGGCCGTTCTTCTCCTCTTCGGGCTGCGCCGCCTCCGGCGCCGCGTTGACGAGCACAAACCGCGTCAGCGCGCCCCGCTGCACGAACAGCATGGTCAGTTTCTTCTGCGCATCGCGTCGCTCCTTGTAGAGCGCCTTGAAGGCCTCCAGGTCGTTCACCTTCTGGTCGTCAATCTTCAGGATGATGTCGCCTTCCTGCAGGCCCGCCCGCGCGGCGATGCCGCCGGGGTTCGCGCCCGAAACGAGGATGCCGGTGCGTTCCGGAAGCTGCGCGCGGCGCGCGATCTCCGGCGTCACCTCGGATGCCGTGAAACCCCACTCGCCGAACTCGGCCTGGCTGCCCTTCTGGGCGATCTTTTCCTCGGTCTTCACCGAAACATCCACCTTCTCCTCACCGCGCCTGACGGAAAGCACCGCGGTGGAACCCACGGGCAGGTCGGCCACGGCCTTGCGCACCACGGGCAGTTGCTCCTCAAAGCGGGCATTGACCGGATGTCCGTTGATGGCCACCAGCACGTCGCCGGGCTTCACGCCGGCCTCTGTCGCCGGGGAAAGCCGCTCCACGTCGGAGATGACCACCCCAAGCTGGGACGGGTCGTCCGTCTTGGCCATCATCTCCTGGAAGGTCACGCCGATCCAGCTTCGGTGTACTTTTCCGTCGCGGATGATCGCGTCCACCACCTCCCGGGCCACGTCTATGGGAATGGCAAAACCCACGCTCTCCGCCCCGTTCAGGATGCGGGCGTTCACGCCGACCACTTCTCCCTTAATGTTTACCAGCGGCCCGCCGCTGTTGCCGGGGTTGATGGCCGCATCCGTCTGAATCCAGTCATTGTAGGGCGAGATCATCTGGCCCTCATCACCGAGATACCGGTCTGTCACGCTTACGATGCCCTTCGACACCGAGCGCGCCAGGCCATGGGGGCTGCCCAGCGCCAGCACCGTCTGGCCGGCATTGAGGTTTGCCGACCGGCCCATCTTTACGCAGGGCAGTCTGTCCGTCGTGTCCAGTTTGAGCACGGCGATGTCGGTGTCCGCGTCCGTGCCGACCACCTTTGCGCCCACTTCGCGGTGGTCACTCAGGACGCACTGCACCGAACTGCTCTCGCCCGCCACGTGCTCGTTCGTGACCACATACCCGTCGGGGCTGATAATGAAGCCGCTGCCCACCGCCAGCATCTCCGTCTTCTTGCCCCCGGCAAACACCTCCTTCACCGGGCGGATATGCACCAGCGCGGGGGCCACCTTGTCCTTGGCCCGGATGACCGGGCCGTCCTGCCCGCCCGCCATTGTGGCGCAGCCCGAGGGCAGCAGCGCCGCGCAGACCGCCAGCGCGGGCCAAACCGCCGCCAGTGAAACACCGTGTCTCAAACGCATAGAGAATTCTCCCTGTACCTGAATGCCCAGTTGAAACACCGGATTATAGCCAACCCTTCCCGGAAGAATACACGTCAGGCGTCAGAACTTCTCAGTGATCCCCAGTCTCTTTATTCCCGCATGAGCAGAGGAGTTATATAGCCTGACTCCGTCTAAAATGGTTCCAAGTTCACCAAACCAGGCCCCACCCGGAGGTAAAAGCCATGTACGACCCGAGCAACATTCTGACATGGATAGTCGCCAATGTCGAGGGGATGCGCCTTTCACAGGCCGACCGGCATGACCGCCGCTTTGGAATCCTTGCCCTCGCCTATGTACTGCTCTGAGCCTTTGGCACCGCAGCGGAGGCGTTGGGCATTGCGCAGCACTCGAAGGCGAACACAAGGAAAGACCGCGTCATGAATCTTGCGCGAATCGGAAACTACTTCCTGCAAATATATCAGTGCTAACTCTCAGATGCTTTCGCTGCACTTCAAGAATTACCCACTTGAAGCTGGGGACCACTGAGGTCACGGTGTGTCCATGGCCAACTTGGCCAAGGCTTCCTGGGCACGAACCACCACAGGCGTATGCCCGCTGGAAGCGGCCTCATTGTAAAAGAGCCGGGCGCTTCTGGTGTCGCACAGGTCATCGCGGTAAACGTTGCCCAGGGCCAGGGTGACTTGCGCCACGGCTGCGGGATCACTGCACCGGTTGCGCACACGCTCCAGCGCGATGGCATGGGAACTGCCGTCCAGCGGCCCCGGAAGACCGACGGCGGCGCGCATCTCATTCATGGCCAGAGAGGCGACCATGGAATCCGGATACTGGGCCACAAGCCGCTCGCATTTCTCGAATGCGGCGGCGGGGTTGTTCCGGATGGCTTCGAGCGCATACATGGGGGCGTAGCCTGAGCGCCGCGCCTCATCAAGCAGGTTAAAACGCTGAATGTTTTCAGGGCTGTTCATGAAGGTCTTCGGATAGCGTGTGCGGAGGCGGTCATAGGCCGCATAGGCCTCGGGATAGCGCTGAAACTCGCTGTATTCCAGACCGGCGAGCAGTGCCTGCGCCTCCCCCGATGCCGCGTCGGCCGGGTTGCCGGCCAGGGCCTGGTCCAGAACCGTCCGGGCGCCAAGCACATTGTGGGAGGCCAGCATGCCGCTTGCGCTCGAAATCGCTGACCTTACGGGGGAAACGGCCGCCAGCGGGGCGGACGGAACGGTCTTGATCCCGACCGGAGCCCCTGCGGGACCACCGGGAACGCCAACCACCGACACAAACAGAATCACCGCCGCGCCGACGGCGACGGTCGCGCCGGAAATCAAGCGCCAAGAGACGACGCCATGGCGTGCCGGGGTTGTCTCCATGAGGCGGGCATGCAGCAGCGGAACGAGGTCGCCCGTGAATTCGGGCGCCTCCATGCGCACCGCGCGGCGCACACGGCCAAGCGCCTGCGCTTCGGCCCGCAACCTCGGGTCTGCGGCCAGTGCAGCGTCCAACGTCCGGCGCTCCTCGTCCTTCAGGGGCTCATAGAGCGATGCGGCGACCAATGCCTCGACTTTCCGTCTTTTTGTCCAAAGAATCATAGTGTCGTGTCCTGCTCATCCTGGCTGGTGTCGGGCGCGAGGTCACCCAGTTCATCGCGCAGTTTTTTGAGCGCGCGGAACAGGTGAACCTTCACACTGCCGACGGTGCAGCCCAATTCTTCGGCAATTTCGGCCAGCGAAAACTCTTCAAAATGGCGCAGCACAAACACCGTGCGCTGCATCCGGGACAACTTCACCAGTGCGCCGCGCACCCGGGTGTCAATTTCCCGGCCGCGCACCACACTTTCCGTGCTGTCTATGCTCGGCTCCACCGCTGCGCCCTCGGTCTGGCCGACAAAAGCCTCGTCGAGAGGCTCCTGCTTGCGCCGGTTTCTGCGGCGCAAGTGGTCAATCGCCTGGTTGGTCGTGAGACGAAGGAGCCAGGAAAGAAAATTTCCGGTGGGCGCCCATGTGCCTATCTTCTGATAGGCCTTTACAAGCGCATCCTGGGTGACATCCAGCGCATCCTCGCGGTTGCCGGTGACCCGGTAGGCCGTCGCATACACGCGACCCTGATAGCGCCGCACGATTTCTTCAAATGCAGCAACATCACCCCGCCCGGCGGCCAGCGCCAAAGCGGTGTCATCTTTTTTACCCGAACTGTCTGGACGGGCCAGATTCATGTCACTCATTAGCCTTAACGATTTTCTCAGTTAAAAGGTTTACAGCGGTCATTCCCGCCGTCCCACATCTTGCGGGTATTCTGCCCAAACTGGTCATCTATCGGGGCATTCTACACGCACCGCGGGGTGCCCGACACTGTTTTCGCCGAATTTCCCCGGAGGGGCCAATATTCACGCCAGAAACACATAATCCGCGAATTCACGGAATCCGCGTGGATTCAGCCGACCGCGAATTTCATCGCGGGCACCCGGAGTGCCGACCATGACCACTACGAAGCAACCGGACGGCGGCGGCAATTCTTCCGGCGCAATGACGCGCACGCCGTGGATCTTCCTTCCAATCTTTCGGGGATTAATGTCTACAACAGCGGTCGGGGTTGCACTTTCTGGTCCGCAGGCCCGTTGGGCACCCAAACATCCCCCCAAATCCCCCCTCAAAGGGGGACTTGAAGTCGGAGTCCCCCACTCGCGCAGCCAACGCTTGCCGACTTCCCCGGCACCCCATTGGTACAGGGGGCGGCCCGTCCTTTCGGGAAAAAGGGCCAGGTAATGGCGTTTAAGTGCGCGAAAGGCAGCCTCGTTATAGCGCAAATCGTTCATAGACAGGCGCTTGGGATGGTCATGCCAGTCGAGAAGGACCGGTTCCGGCTTGGCAAAACGGGCTCCGGCCCGCCAGAGGCGCATAACGAGGTCATAGTCTTCCGGCCATGGGCATTCGTGATAGCCGCCGACCCGGTCATACCATTCCCGCGAAATCATAAAGGTCGGGTGCGGGATGGGACATTCGACGAAGAGTTCGCGGACGATGTCGTCGTGGTTGACGAGGGCGTTGACCCAATCCTCATAGCGGCGGCGTCCGGAACCGATGGTCTCGCCCGTCATGCGCACGCGCCCGCCGCACAGGCCCAAGCCGGGTTCAGCGTCAAAACAGGCCAATTGCAGGCGCAACCGCTCCGGTCGGGAAATGTCATCGGCATCCATGCGGGCGAGATAATCGCCCCCGGCATGGGTGGCGGCGGTCTGCAAGGCGGCCACGATGCCGCGATGGTGGATGTGGTGGACGCGAACGCGCGGGTCCTGTCGCGCCATCTGTTCCAGCATCTCGCCGGAACCGTCGGTGGAGCCGTCGTCAACGGCGATCAGTTCCCATGCAGAGAAGTCCTGTTGCAGGATGGAATCCACCGCCGCATTCAACGTATCAGCGGCGTTGTAGACCGGCATGAGCACCGAAACAGACGGCTTATCCGTGCCGCCGCACGTCATCTTCGCAGTCCCGTGTGAACAAGGGCGCCTTTGGGTAGTCCGGGTCTTCCAGCCCCGGACTGGACCAGGATGATCGCGCGCGGACAATCCGCGATATTCTCCCGGGGAAATGCTTGGGACTTTCCTCGGGATTGAGCGGCTGCACGAAGATTGGGGTTTGCTCCCCATGAAGTCCGGGGCTGGAAGACCCGGACTACCAACGCGGCAGTGCTATCGCATGCGTGTGACCGGTGTTGCGGCGCGATTTCCATGGCTTGGCTCAGTCCAGCGTTATGGTCAGCGCCGTCAAGGAATGACGGGGGAAGGTGTGAATGACGGCTCCGCCTTCGACGGCGTCGGCTTTGGCGCGTCTGGACGTTACCGCGGAGGGGGCGGCGAGACTGTTGGCCGCATGCGGGTCGGCGGCGGCCATAGCCTTGACGGATACCGAGGCGACACGGTGTTCTCGAAGGCTGACAACCGTTTCCAGGTCCGTGTCGAGCGAGCGGTTTGCCACGGTCAGCAGGACTTTCTTCCCGGCCATGGAAACGCTGGCGTCGAGCAGCGGCACTTCGCGAACATACCCGCCCCCTTCAAAGGGGGATTCAGGCATGCCCTGGCCGGGCGCAGGGGCGGAATAGGATGGACCGTCCACCTCGTGGGTGAGGGCGCGGGCGCCCATGTGGGGCCGCATCATGTCGAAGACGTGGTAGGTGGGCGTGAGGAACATGCGGTCGCCCTGGGTCTTGGCGAGGCAATGGAGCGCATTGACCGTCTGGGCGATGTTGGCCATGGTAACGCGGTGCGACCAGCGGTTGAAAAGATTGAGCACACTGGCGGCGAGCAGGGCGTCGCGCAGGGTATGCTCCTGCTCCAAACCGTTGTCCACCTGCGCTTCGGGATGCCACATGCCCCATTCGTCCACCACAATACCGACGCACTTGTCGGGATAGTGGTAGGCGAGGACGGACTCGGTCAGCATGAGATCGCGTTCGAGCGTGAGGACATCGGCGAAGAGGGTGCGGAAATCGTTGTCGGTGAAGTCTTTGCCGGGCCCGCGCGAGAAATGCCGGTGCAGTGACAGGTGGTCAATCAGGTCCGGATGCTTCATGCCGGCGCAGAAGTCGTGGTTCCAGTCGTTCAAGACCGGGTTGCGCTCTGCCGGTGATGGAGCCAACATCCCCCTAAATCCCCCTTCCAAGGGGGACTTAAGACCGGCGCCTTCCGGGGACTTGACCGGATTCCAGAGGCTGCTGTGGGCGCCGGGAGGAGCGCCGCAGGCGACCAACTCGATGGCCGGGTCCATGGCCTTCATGTAACTGGCAAAGCGGGCGTATTCCCGGGCGTAGTCGCCGCCGGTGAAACGGCCGCCGCAGCCCCAGTTCTCGTTGCCGACACCCCAGTGCTTAACGCCGTGGGGCTCGGGGCTGCCGTCGCGGGCGCGCAGCGCGGCAAGCGAGGAGTCTCCGCCGAAGTTGCAGTACTCGACCCAGTCGCGGGCCTCGCGGGGGCTGCCGGAACCGACGTTGGCGCAGAGATAGGGCTGGCAGCCGAGGGCGCGGCAGAAACGCATGAACCCGCCGGTGCCAAACTCGTTCGGTTCGCCCTGGCGCCACCAGATGTTGGCCGTGAGCGGCCGTTCTGCGCGCGGGCCGACGCCGTCGCGCCAGTGGTAGTCGTCGGCGAAACAGCCGCCGGGCCAGCGCACCACCGGCGCGCGCAGATGCTTGAGCGCGGCGAGCACGTCGAGGCGAAGCCCGTTCTCATTGGGAATGCGGGACTTCTCCCCCACCCAAACGCCTTCATAGATACAGCGCCCGAGATGCTCGGCGAAATGGCCGTAAACCTCGGGGCGGATGACAGACTTGGGGAGGGCCGGCCAGACGTTGATGGCCGGACGGCTCATGCATCCACCCCGGTGGGCTGGTCAAACTGCTGCAGGAACGGAAACACGCGCTCGCTGATGAAACGGCGCACCTCGCGCAGGTTGCGGAGCACCTCGTCGCCCTGGCCGACCAGCACCTGCTGCTTGCCGAAGACCCCCTTCACCTCGACAAAGACCTCGTCCGTGCCATGGCGGAAGGACTCGATGTTGACATGCAGCGCGCCGGGCTGTTCGGGTGTCTCAGGAAGCACGAAGCGCAGGCCGCCCGTGGCGACGGGCCGCTGGAAATGGGGTGTGATGCGTCCGCCAAGGCCGCAGGCCGCCTCCAGCAGAAAGATGCGCGAATCGGTGAAATGGGTCAGCGCAAAGGTCGAGCGGATGGTGGCCGCATGCACCAGGAACCGGTCAATCTGGCGCGCCTCACCGAGCCGGGGCATGATGATACGGACCTTTTCCTCGAAATCGCTGAGCGCCAGGTCGGCCCATTCCTCGATAACCAGCACGCGGTCCGGGAGAAACAGCAAAATGGACTGTGCCTGCCCGCGGTTGGAGTAAAAGCGCGCTTGGCCCGCCTCGTTTACCTCTATGCTGTCATAGTTCGCGCGGGTTTTGGAGAGTTCGAAATAGAGCTGCTGCAGCGCCGCCCGGTTGAAAGGCGACGGCTGATGGATAAGTTCCATGCAAAAATGAATAACGCGATCTTCGGCCTGCATGTCCTGCGTGTTCCTTCTCGGGTCCAACCTCCTCCCGCTATCAGTATAGAAGGCGCGAACGGGGGGATACAAATGGAAGGCAATGGACAATTGACAATGAAGACACAATTCAGCGGCTGTCTCACCGATTTCGCGCGAAGTTGCGTGGTGGCCTATAATTAGGGACATGAGGACCGTTTGCCGAATAGGATGCCTTCTTGCTCTTGGACTGGGCGTGTTTTCGTCAGCGGGCTTGTGTCAGGCAGATGGGGAAAACGCGGGGGAATACCGCGTCATTGAAAAGCAGATGGCGGAGTTTCGGGCGGATGCGGGGGTGGCAGAACGGCTGCGGCGGGAGGCGCTGGATCCAGCGGCGCTGATTGACCCGTTGGACCGGGACCCCGTGGATGTGATACTGCGGCGGACAGAGGCGTTGCTGAATGACCTGGGGGCCATGGCCAAGCCGCCGGAATTCGCCAGTGAGGCAGCGGAGTTGGCGGGGCTTGCCGGGAAGGTACGGGGTTCTGCCCCGGAGGATGCCGGCCGACGCGCGCTCTTCGACGCGGTTTGCGCGCTGCGCAGAAAGATCGCGCTGAAGAACCCGCTGCTGGATTTCGATTCCATCCTCTTCCTGAAGCATCATCGGGCGCGGTTTGAGCATATGGTGGATCAGTACTACGGGTTCCATGCCGTGCCGGAAGGCGGGGTGTTTGTGCTGGAGAAGGCTTTCGGACACAATCCGTCGGTGCGGACGCTGCTGGCCGATGCCAAGATCGAAAACGGCCGGCTGAAAGGACGCACATTGGCTGGCGGCTCATTTATCTCGTTTGAACTGGATTATGACGCGCGCACCCTCTTCTTCGCCTGGACCGAGGCGCAGGTGCCCGTGCCGCCAACCGATTACACGCCGATGGAACAGTTGTGGAAACCGGAGAGCACCTACCACATCTTCAAGGCGTCCATTGACGGAACGGGGCTGACGCAGCTCACCGAC
>CALDSM010000335.1 GCA_937923585.1 uncultured bacterium | reverse complement strand
CGGCGGATGGACCCGGCCGAATACGCCGGCGGCAAGGAACGCGGCATGAACGGGGTACACCGCAGTCCGGGACTGCTTGTGAGCAATGCGCCGGTGACCAGGCCCGACCCTGGGCTGGAAGACATTGCGCCGACGGTGCTGTCGGCGCTGGGTGCGGCGGGACCGCCGATGGACGGCCGGCCGCTTTGGGGCACGGCGCGGGATGCCGTCTCCGATTCCGGACCGATGGCGCCGGAAGAGTCCATGAGTGCGGCGGAAGAGGCGGAAATGGCGGCGCGGCTGCGCACATTGGGGTACCTGGAATGACGCTGAAGATTGTGATGGCCGGTGCCTGTCCGTATCCGGTGCCGCAGGGCTCGCAGGTGTTCATGGGCGAGACCGCCTGCTGCCTCGCGGGGCTGGGCCACAGCATGCGCATGGTGGTCTACGGCTATGGAAGCCCCTTCTACGCCAAACCGGCGCAGGACAGGGGGGTGGAGACCGGAAAGGTCCAGCCGCTGGAACCGGTGGAGCAGGCGCCCCTGTGCCTGCCGGAGCCGGAGCCGGAGCGGCAGCAGACGGCAGGTCCACCGAAACCCGAGGAGGGAAGACTGGCGCCCCCGCCGGAACTCCCGGTGCGCGCGGTGCCCTGCCCGCCCAAACCCGACGACAACTGGCTGATCCGCGCGGCGCTGCCGCCCCTTGCGGGAACGCCCACGGCGCCCGGACCGCACTGGGGCAAGCCGCTGCACGACGCCGCGCTGCTGCTGGCGCTGCGGCGTGAGGCCCGCGATGCCGACGCGGTGTGCGCGCACAACTACGAGGCACTCCTCGCGGCGCTGCTCTGCGGACGGCGTCCCGTGGTGTATTTTGCGCACAATGCCATGGCCGACGAACTGCCGTACTACTGCACGCGCCCGGACATGGCCCGTTATGCGGCCCGCCTGGGCCGCTGGTTTGACAGCACGTTTCCGCGCCGCGCCGCGCGCGTCATCGTGCCGCACCGGCGGCTGGCGGGATATCTCGTGCTGCGCGGCTGCGACCCCGCCCGCGTCAGCGTCATTCCGCCGCCCATTGACTGTGCGCCGTTTGAGCCGGCGCCGTCCGACCCGTCGGCGGTGCTGCCCCAGGTGCTGTACACCGGCAATCTCGACGGTTATCAGAACCTGACGCTGCTGAAGACCATGATGGAGCGGGTCCGCGCGGCCAAGCCGGAAGCGAGATTGGTTGTCGCGTCCGCATACCCATCCGACCTGTCCGATGCGGAGTATCTGGCCGCGCCCGACTTCGAGGCCGTGCGCATAGCGCTGATGGAGGACGTAATCGTTGCGGTGCCGCGCGTTTCCTGGTCGGGATATCCGATCAAAATGCTTAACGCAATGGCGGCGGGACGCCCCGTGGTCTGCTGCGCCAGCGCCGCATGGCCGATCACGGACGGGGTAAACGGCCTGGTGGTCCCCGACAACGACGCCGACGCTTTTTCCGCGGCGGTGCTTCGCCTGATGGACTCTTCCAAACTGCGCCGCGACCTGGGCCGCGCCGCCCGCGAAACCGTGCTGCGCGAAAACGCGCCCGACACGGTGGCGCGGCAGATCGAGGGCGTGATCCGGAAGGCGATTGAAGAGGGCTGAACGACGACGGCGTGCGCGTCGTCATCACGAATGAAGCGTGGAGCGGGCATGAACAACGGGTTTGCGTTCCGCGCATGCTTGGGCGTAAATTGAGTGCGGTACGCCAAGCCAACAGAAGGAGAGCGCACCATGGGCGAAAAGGGAAAGAAAGACAAGGGCGCCAAAGAAGTGAAGAAGAAACCGCTCCTCACCCCGCAGGAGAAGCGGAAACTGAAGAACGAGAAGAAGAAAGAGAAGTAGCCCCCGCAGGCTCCCGGAATCCCGGCGGCAAATTCCTGTTCGGCGGACCGCCCCGCCAGTTTTCGGGCGGCTCCCATGCACCGCGCCCGTCCAGACAGAGCAGGCTCCGGCCTTTGCCCAGATGATTGTCTCTCTTCTCGTAGACAATCACCGTGTTGGCGGCGTCCTTCAACGTGTGGCCGGGAACATAGGCGTAGCTGCACAGCGCATCCATGTCTTCCGGTGAGGGGTTTGGCGGGAAAGGATGGGAAACGCCGCATTCCCGCAGGCAGGCCGCCTGCACTTCGGGGCAGACCAGGACCTCCAGGTCGGGAAGATATTTCGGCCACAGTTCCGACAACCGTGCCGGCAGTTGTCCGTCGTGTTCCTTCGCAAAGGCTTCCAGGCCGAGAAACAGGTGCTTTAGATTGTGTACGCACAGCGTCTGCCGGGTGGCGTGGCGCCCTGCGTCCACGATGCGATACACGCCGAATGCCAGTACTCCCACCGTCACAAGGACGGCAACCGCCGCAATGCGCTTGAACCGCGCGCGCGCCGGTTTCACTGCCTCGGCGGGCTGTTCCATGTTCCATTCCTTCGCCGTTGCGACGTGCATTCTGCTTGGCCGTTGCAGGCTGCTTGCCACCGGTCGCCCAGACCCCAGGCCTCATCGTCTCGTCGTGCCCGCGTGCGGACCGTCACAGGGCGACGGTCTGCCGGTTCAGTCCCGCGCTGCCGGGTTCGAGCACCTCGATGCTGGCCACGCCGAGGGACATGAGGTATTCGCGGGCGTCGTTGATGCCCGCCGCGACCTGGCTCGTGTTGTGGCTGTCGTCGCCGAAGCAGAACGAAACGCCCATGTCGCGCGCGGCCGTGACCAGCCAGGGCGCGGGATAGGGATAGCCGAAGCCGAGCCGCAGTCCGGCGGTGTTCACGTCAATGATGGCGTGGTTTTCGCGGATGACCTCGAGCGCCTCCATCGCGGCGGCGCGGATGGGCGGTGTTGAGGCGGCCTCGTCGCTGGGGAAGCGGCGGCGGTACAGGTCGAGATGCCCGACGACCTCGGGGCGAAGCGCCGTGACCATTTCCGCCACCCCGTGGAAGTAGCGCACCGCCAGCTTCTCCGGGCTGCCGCAGGCCTCAACGGCCTTCTCGTAGCTTCCGGGAAGGTAGTCAATGATGTGTCCGGCCACGTAGTGTACGGAGCCGACGATGTAGTCGAAACCGTATTTCGCGCGGAAACCCAGCATAACCTCGGGATAACTGCCCACGGGCACCACCTCGGTCTCGAATCCCTTGAGCACGTTCATGCACCCGGCATATTCCCGCTTGAGCCGGTCCACTTCGGCCGCGTATTCGCCGAAAAGGCGCTCCAGCGTGCCGATGTCCCACCCCAGCGCCAGTTCCTCCTCGAAGAGCCGCTCCGGTTCCACGCGCGGCGCGTGTTCGGTCACGCCGTAGGTGCGCATGCCCGCATCGCACGCCGCCTCCAGCATTTCTGCGAGCGTGTTGGTGGCATGGTCGCAATAACCGCTGCTGTGCCCTCCGTGAAGGGAGACTTTCCAATGCGGGTGACTGGACAGGCCGAGTGCATTTCTCAAAACGAGAGCCTTTCTCTAGAGTTCCGCCTGTGGTAACACCAGAACCATGGCGTGGCCTTCCTCACCGGTCAGCAAATCTTTCGCGCGTACCCGCCATTTGCCCGGCGTGTCGTTCAGTGCGACCGGGAAATAGGTTTCGCCGGCGCCGTTTTCACAGATTACGCGGCGCTTGGTCCAGGGCGGCGCTGGTCCGCCTTCGGGGGCCATTTCCACGGCCAGAAGCCGCCTGCCCGGCGCGGGGCCGTCCGTTCGTACCGTCAGTTTAACGGCCACGCGCCTGCCGGCGTTGACCGTGGGCGATGCCGCGACCTGTATCGTCTCCACTTTGTGGTCCAGCACCGAGAACAGCGCGGCGGCACCCGGTTCCAGTTGGACGGTTGCCTTCTGCGGTTTGCCCACGGGCTTGCCCGTGCGCAGGTTATACGCCCGGACACCCTCGACCAGGGGAAGGCGCACTTCCTGCGTCTCCCCCGCGGCGGGGTCAGCCAGAAACGCCAGCATCCGCGCGCGGTCGTACCGGTAAGCGCGCGCCCGCCCGTCAAAGCGTACCCCTCCGGGAATAACGGACGGGCAACCGGCCCCGTTCAATGCCCTTTCCACCACGGCATATTCCAAGGGGAATATCTTTCGGTTTCCGGAAGCCGCCCGAAGCCGGGGCACGTGATTCAGCAGGAGCGCGTTCTTGCCTTCCCCGGTGTTGCACACCCACAGAGGCAGTCCTTCAATGCCGCCGAGCGCCTGGCCGCTGTCCAAGGCCAGCGCCCCGTCGCAGGTCACCAAACCCGCAAAGCCCTGCGGCGCAGGGGGATCCGGCGCGGTCCACGCGGGCAGCCCTTCCTTTGCCTGCGCGTCCGCGCCGTGGCGCACGCCAAACAGCGCGGCCAGGGCATTTTCCGTGCGCACGGCGCCGTGCCCGTCGTGCGTTCCCGGAAGGACGTCGGCCATCACGAGCCCGCCCCGCGCGGCGAAAGCCTGCACGGCCGCGATTTCGCCGTCGCTGAGCGCCCGGCACAGGGGCAGCACCAGCACCCGGCAGGCCGGGTCGGCCAGCCGGTCCATGCGTGTTTCGTCAATGAAATCCCAGGGCCGGTTCAGTGCGTCCAGCGCCTCGATCCACCCCTGCTGCGCCGCCCGCGTTGACACCGCATGGGCCGGGTCGGCGTCCGCCAGGTATCGGCTCGGGTGGCTGTCGTAGACCACCACCGGCGCGGGCTCCGGCGCCGCCCCCAGCAGCAGCGGCCCGATGCCGTCCTTCAGTTCGTTCATCGCCGCCGCAAGCGCGGCGAACGCGGGGGTAGGTTGCCCGTCCGGTGCAAGCGCCGCACCGGGGGCTGCATGTTCGGCGTCGCCGAAGGGCACCGCAATCCACACCGCCGGAATGCGCATCAGCGCGGCATTCCACGCGAACCATCCTGCGCGCGCCGCGGCGCCCCATTCGCGCATGTCACTGACCGCCAGTCCCGACCATGCGTCCCGCCCCTGATAGCAGCGCAGCCTCTCCGCCGTCACGGGCTCCCAGTCCGCGGCCACAAAATCGTTTTGCGCGGTCAGCGACGGCCACCAGTAACCGTGCGCCGGGTTGGCGTCGTCGAGGGCGCGGAGACCCGTTTCCCCGGCCCGGTCCGTGCCGCGCACGGCCTGCCGCATCATGCCGTGAAACGCGGCGAAAGTTCCATCCCCGAAGAGCCGGAAATCCACCCAGGCCGCGGCGCGACCGGACGAGCGCGCCGCATCCGCGCTTTCCGGAACCGCCTGTGACCAGTCGGTGTAAGCGGTGCCCCAGCTCAGGTTCAGCGATTCGATGGTGTCATACTCTTTTTGAAGCCACGCGCGGAACGCATCAAGGCTGTCCGGGCACTGGCACACGTTTTCTTCCGTGGCGCACAGCAGGTTGCCGTTGCCGATGCAGTACCTGCCCCCGCCGCCCGCCCAATGCAGCGTCACGCCCTCCTCGATGGCACGTTTTGTGCGCTGCCGGTACGCTGCGTCGTCGAGACAGGGCCGCCGTACATCCTTCTCCGCGGCCTGGTCCGCCGCGATGCGCACGAGCTCGGGCAGAAAGCGCAAGCCCTGCAGGTCCGCGCGCACCAGTCCCGCCTCGCCGCCCGCGGCCTGCACGGTATCCACACCCGTCTTCGCCAGAATGCGCAGGAACGCCTCCTGGTTGGGCTCGCGCGGCGGCGGCACGACGGCCACCAGGCTCATGTTGCGCTCAGGCTTGGGCAAACGGACGCTGATATAGCGGTAGGCGCGGGGCGACCGTTCCAGGTCCCAGTTGGAGAAGCGTTTGCCTTCGCCCTCGACGGCATACACCTCCACCTTAATCAGCGGGGCGAGGAGGTCGGCCAGGTGGAGTTGCAGCGACACGTCGCCACCCTCGCTGGCCATGGTCTGGGCGGCTTCGCTGACCATGCGGCCCAGGGTGTCGGTTGCCCGCGCGTAGACCGCGCAGCGGCGGTCGCGGTTGAGCACGGGGCGCACCTTCAGTGACACGCGCAGCGTGTCGTTGGGCTGCACCCAGGTCTTTTCGTACTGCACATCGGAGAACTCGGGCCAGCCGGGGATGGTCAGCTGCTGGGTGAACCAGTCGGCCACCTTGTCCCCGCG